>CAYQFN010000083.1:0-7507 GCA_964416685.1 uncultured Thermotogae bacterium
CGGTAGAGCAGGATATCCGCCGCCTGCAGGATCGGATAGGTGAACAGCCCTGCGGAGATGAACTTCCTCCCGGCCGACTTGTCCTTGAATTGCGTCATGCGGGTGAGGTCGCCGTACGACGTAACGCAGCCGAGGATCCACGCGAGTTCGGTGTGCTCAGGCACGGCCGACTGGATGAACAGGATGGAGCGCTGCGGATCGATTCCGCAAGCCATTAGATCGAGAGCCATGTTGCGCGATGCCGCGCGTAGCGTGGTGGGATCGACCTCAATGGTGATCGCATGATAGTCAACAATGCAATATACGCACTCGTTATCTTCTTGAAGCGCTGCCCAATTGCGGAGGGCGCCGAAGTAGTTTCCGATATGCGGTGTCCCTGTCGGTTGGATCCCAGAGAAGACTCTTGTCACAATCTTACCTCCAACTGTTCCTTCATCTATCAGCTAGCGCAACTCCGATCCCGTCCTCGTTCTTGACTGTCAATGCACAAGCCATCCTCCCCAAACAACTTCTTTGGAGTATAACGGCCGCAGTTTGCCTGTCGCAAGGAGATTGTTCTTGATCGCTTTGCGCCCTTTGTCGTATCATACGTGCGGGTGTTCGATGACAGAAATCTCTGGTATCCCAAGCTTGGCTGCTCTTGGCTCAGCCCGTGCAGGAACGGGTCGAGGCAAGGGCGCGCATCGCGAAAGCAGCTTCTCCCCCCCCACCGTCGCAGTCTTTCTTCGATACTCGTGCATGAACAACTGGTCTGATTCTTGTCATTCCTGCAACGCGTTTGCCGGGAGGGAAGATGTGTGCTCAGATTGATCCAGTCACTGTCGATCGCGAGGAGCGCCTGCAGAGGGCGCGAGATCTGATGGATTCTGGGGTGAAGATCATCGATCCTGAGCGGACATACATCGATCGGGGAGTGAGAATCGCTCCTGGCACGGAGATCCTCCCCGGCACGCACCTGCGCGGAGAGACGGTGATCGGAGCGCGCTGCGCGATCGGCCCCGATTGCTACATCGAGGATTCGATCGTTGAGGACGACTGCCGCGTGCGCTATTCAGTCCTCGAAGGCTCTCGCGTGCGCAGCGAGACGACGATCGGGCCGTATGCACACCTGCGGCCGGGGGCGGACGTAGGGCCCAAGGTACGGATCGGGAACTTCGTTGAGGTTAAGGCCTCGCGCGTGCACAGTGGCGCGAAGGCCGGGCACCTGACCTACCTCGGGGATGCTGAAGTGGGAGAGGATACGAACATCGGCGCGGGGACGATCACCTGTAACTACGATGGCGTGGAGAAGCACAAGACGGTGATCGGCAAGCGCGCGTTCATCGGCAGCAACACCTCGTTGGTCGCCCCGGTGAAGATAGGAGATGACGCTCTCATCGGTGCTGGATCGACGATAACGGAGGACGTTCCCGATGGCCAGCTTGCGCTGGGGCGGGCGCGCCAGGTGAACAAGGAGCGGCACAAACGAAGGAAGGGGGAGGCTCAATGATCGGAAGGGAGCTGAAACTGCTGTGTGGGAACGCGAACCATGAACTTGCTGATGAGATCTCTTACGCACTGGGAATCGATCTGTGTGATGCCGCGGTCGATCGGTTCAGCGATGGCGAGGTTCGCGTGCGAATCCGGGAGACGGTGCGCGGGGCGGATGTGTACGTCATCCAGCCGACCTGCCCTCCGGTCAATGACCACCTGATGGAGCTTCTCATCATGATCGATGCCCTCCGCCGTGCCTCGGCGCGCAAGGTGATCGCGGTAATCCCTTACTACGGTTATGCGCGTCAGGATCGCAAACACACCGGCCGCGTGCCGATTACCGCTCGCTTGGTAGCGAACCTGCTGGAGACGGCCGGGGCGGACCGGGTACTCACCATGGACCTTCACGTCGGGCAGATTCAGGGATTCTTCAACATCCCGGTGGATAACCTGCAGGCAGATCCGATCTTCGCTGACTACTACAAGAAGAACGATGCCGATGGCGGGGATACCGTGATCGTATCGCCGGATGCCGGTGGGGCGGTGCGGGCGCGCCTTCTCGCCGAACGTCTCGATCTGCCGATCGCCGTACTCGAGAAACGAAGATCCTCGGACGGAGCGCAGGTGCAAGTGGTAAACGTAATCGGCGATGTCACCGGGAAGAGGGCGATCCTCGTAGATGACATCGTCTCCTCCGGCTCGACGCTAATTCTGGCAGCGAACGCCCTCCTCGAGCACGGGGCAACGGAGGTGCATGCCTACTGCACACACGGAGTATTTTCTGGAAACGCACTGGAGGTGTTAGCGCAATCGCCCTTGAAAAAGGTGGTCGTTACCAATACCATTTCCCAGGAACAGGCGGAAAAGAGCGATGTTGTCGAGTACATCCCCGTGGGAGAACATTTGGCGAAGACCATTCGTCGGATCTTCGAGAACAAGTCAGTAAGCCACCTTTTCCCACATTACTAGAAGAGAACTGTAGGAGTGGAAATGTCTGCAACACTGAACACCAAGTTGCGCCCGGCAGGGAAAGCGGGAGCCCTGCGCCGTGAGGGGCTTATACCTGCGATAGTCTATGGCCCGACTATGGAGAACATCCCACTTGTCATAGAACGACGCGACCTGCACGTACTTTTTTCTAACATCACGCGCAGTTCCCGCATTGAGCTAGCAATCAGCGATCACGAACAGGCAGAGACGATTGACGTCTTCCTGAAGACGGTTCAATACGATTCAATCACTGATGAGCCGGTGCATGTCGACTTCTACCACCCGGATCCGGAGACTCCACTTAAGCTGCACGTGCCGATCAAGGTTGTCGGCGAGGCGCCCGGGATAAAGGCGGGTGGTGTCCTGAATGTGCTATTCGATGTAGTGCGTGTACACGGCTTTTCCAAGGACATTCCTGCTCTAATCACGCTCGATGTAAGCGATCTCGATATGGGGGACGGCATTCGCGTACGAGACGTTGATTTTGGTGCGGTTACTCCCCTTCTCTCACCCGAACGAGCCTTGGTCACTGTTGTAGCACCGCGTGGTGTTGAGGTAGAGGAAGTGGAAGAGGAAGAGATGCTGGAGACTGTGGCAGGGGAAGAGGGTGCTCCCTCCGACGAAGCAGAAGGCAAGACTGAAGAGGAATGATTGAAGGCCGTCTTCGGACTGGGAAACCCAGGGGTTGAATACGCGCTGAGCCGACACAACGTCGGGTTCGATATAGTCGATCTCTATCGTAAGCGACACGCTCCACAACTGAAAGCGCGATTGATCGGTTCGGCTCTTGTTTACAAGAGCCGAGATCTTTTTCTCGTCAAGCCGATGACGTACATGAACGCAAGCGGTGAGGCGGTCAGAGCGGTCATCGATCGCTTTCGGATAGCTCATCAAGATGCGCTCGTTGTCTACGATGACCTCGACATTCCCTTGGGAAAGATGAAGATCCTCGCTGCCGGAGGCCCGGGGTCGCACAAGGGGATGATGTCCGTCATTTCGGCACTTGGAAGCGAAGAGATTCCGCGATTGCGGGTCGGAATCGGAGGGGAGGAGCGCCCGCGAGATCAAGTGGACTACGTCCTTGGCAGGTTCACAGGCACGGAATGGGAGAAAATCTATCCGGTCCTCGAGCGCAGCGTTGAAGCGATTGACGAATTTCGAACGGAAGACATCAACACCGTCATGACCAGGTTCAATAGGCGTTCCCGGGTTGTGAAGAACGATCAGCAGGCTATACTGTAGCGCGTGATGGCAGTGTGTCTGATTCCAGGAGGGACCGACGATGTATGACCGATTCTCGCGTGAATCGATGGAGATCATAGCCTTCTCTCAAGACGAGGCGGAGGCATGGCGCCACAGTTATGTGGGGACAGAGCATCTCCTACTCGCCTTCCTAAAGAGGAAGGAGAGCAATGTATTCCGCTTTCTGACCACACACGGTGTAACCTACGAAAAGGTTGCCGCGTTGCTGGAATCGGAGAAGGGACGAGGGAAGGTGCGCCTTTCCGCCGATGATCTCGAACCGACGCCGCGCTTGAAGCGCGTGATGAAGATCAGCTTTGAGGAGGCCCGGCGTGCTGGGCTGAACACAATTCGACCGGAGCACCTGCTGATGGGAATGCTGCGCGAGGGCGAGGGGACCGGTGCGGCGATTCTCCTTCACTTAGGGATAGACCTCAGCAAGACGCGCGCGTATTTCCTCCCCTCCGCTGGTGTGGGGATGGCCCTTAGGTCAACGCGGCGTCCGCAACAACAACGAAAGAGTGATCTCTCGAATTTCGGTCGCAACCTGATCGAGGAGGCCGTGGCTGGACGCCTCGACCCGGTGATCGGTCGCAATGAAGAGATGGAGCGGATCATCCAGATACTCACCCGCCGCAAGAAGAACAACCCAGCGTTGATCGGGGAATCGGGGGTAGGAAAGACGGCGATAGTCGAGGGCCTGGCCCAGAAGATCGTAGCCGGCGACGTTCCCAGCATCCTGCGCTCGAAAGAAATCATCGAGCTTGACATGGCCTCGATCGTCGCTGGGACGAAGTACCGCGGCGAATTCGAACAGCGCCTAAAGACACTGATCAACCAGGTGATGGAATCGGACAATATCATCCTGTTCATCGACGAGCTACAGACCGTCGTCGGCGCCGGCGGTGCCGAGGGAGCGATCGACGCCTCGTCGATCCTCAAGCCCCCGCTCGCCACTGGAGCGATCCAGTGCATCGGCACGGCCACGCTCGATGAATATCGCAAGTCGGTGGAGAAGGACCCCGCGCTCAAGCGCCGCTTCAAGACGATCCTCGTGGAAGAGCCGTCCGTGGAAGAGACGGTGAAGATCATGAAGGGCCTGCGCCCGCACTACGAGCGTCACCACGGGGTCAAGATCACGGATGAAGCACTCTACCAGGCAGCGCGCCTCTCGGATCGCTACGTCACCGACCAGTTCCTTCCCGACAAGGCGATCGATCTGATCGATGAAACAGCGGCGCGGATCAAGCTCCAGAGCTCTCTATTGCCCGATGATGTGCGGGAACTGATGAGCAACATAGAGGACCTCGATGAACAGGAGCACGAGGCCGTTGCCGCACAGGACTACGAGACAGCGGCACGATTGCGCGATCGCAAAGCAGAGCTAGAGGAAGAAATAGAGCGCTTGAGCGGCGATCAGCACCTTGCCGGCGAGCTGCAAGCCACTGGAAAGGACGTGGCGCAAGTTGTCTCAATGTGGACAGGGATTCCCATCGGACACGTCCAAGAAGAAGAGACAACCCGTTTGGTGCACATGGAAAGCAACATTCACGATCGCCTCGTTGGGCAGGATGACGCGGTACAGGCCATCTCCCGTTCGATCAGGCGAGCGTATGCGGGGGTGAAAAACCCGCGTCGACCGGTCGGCGTGTTCATGTTCCTCGGGCCAACGGGAGTGGGGAAGACAGAGCTATCTAAGACCCTGGCCGAGTTCCTATTCGGCGATGAGGACGCGTTGATCCGCGTCGACATGTCCGAGTACATGGAGCGTTTCTCCGTCTCCCGCCTGACCGGCGCGCCTCCGGGATACGTCGGCTATGAGGAGGCCGGCGAACTGACCGAGAAGGTGAGGCACCGCCCGTACTCTGTAATCCTGTTCGATGAGATCGAGAAGGCGCACCGCGATGTGTTCAATATTCTCTTACAGGTGATGGAGGACGGGATCCTGACCGACTCGCAGGGCAGGCACGTCGACTTCCGCAACGCAGTCCTCATCATGACGTCGAACGTGGGAAGCGAGATGATCACCGATCGCGGAACGCTTGGCTTCAGTGACGACGCCGTCGACTCGGAGGAATCGTACAAGGAGATGAAGGATCGCGTGATCGGCGAGGTGCGCAAGGTCTTCCGTCCGGAGTTCCTGAACCGCCTCGATGACATCATCGTCTTCCATCAATTGACGCGCGAGCAGGTACTGGAGATCGCCAATCTGATGATCAACGAGTTGAAGGAACGCCTGCAGGAAGAGCACGGGATCACGCTCACACTCGACGATTCAGCGAACGAACTGTTAATCGAGCAGGGATACGATTCCAAGTACGGCGCGCGCCCGATGCGCCGCGCGATCGAGCGGCTGATGGAGAATCCGATCTCCGAGCTGATCCTTAACCGTTCCTTCGAGCACGGATCGACGATCGTCGCCTCAGCGGACGGCGAGGAGATGCGCTTCACCCGGAGCAAGTAGGATGGCCTACCGCTGTAGTCAGTGTGGGTATCAATCGGTGAAGTGGTTCGGGCGTTGCCCCAACTGCGGTGAGTGGGACACATTCGTCGCCGACGAGGAGGAGAAAAGAGAGGATCGTTCCTGGATTGGGCAGGAGGTCCTCCCGATTAGCCGCATCGATCTTGGTGACGTCAAGCGGTTGGAGTGTGGCATCAGTGAAGTCGATCTCCTCCTTGGCGGAGGCCTCGTTCCCGGAGGCGTGATCCTGTTCGGCGGCGAGCCGGGGATCGGCAAATCGACCCTGCTGTTGCAGATCGCTGAAGGGTTCGCTGAACGCTACGGCCATGTCCTCTACGTCTCCGGTGAAGAATCAGCCGCCCAGATCAAGCTGCGCGCGAGCAGGCTGAATGTGTCGAGCGATGAGCTATACGTCCTCTCCGAGCAGAGCATGCATCGCATTATCGCGGCGGTGGAGAAGATCAACCCTAACCTGTTGATAATCGACTCCATCCAGACAACGCTTTCTGAAGATGTGCCCGGTGAAGCGGGGAGCGTGCGTCAGATGCGCGAGTCGAGCGCCGAGCTCACGCGGCTCACAAAGGGACGTAAGATGGCGACCTTCCTCGTCGGACACATCACCAAGGGGGGAGCGTTCGCCGGGCCGAAGACGGTAGAACACCTAGTCGACGTGGCCATATACCTGGAGGGGAACCGAGGCGAGGACGTGAGGATCCTAAGATCGGTGAAGAATCGCTTCGGGAGCACCGATGAGGTGGCCGTATTCCAGATGCAGGCCAGTGGGTTGAGAGCGATCACCGATCCGTCCCGCTTCTTCCTCGCCGAGCACCAGGATGAGCCTCGCCCAGGAACAGCGATCGTCCCTATCCTAGAAGGGACCAGGCCGATACTTGTTGAACTGCAGGCACTTGTTTCACCTACCGGTGGGTACGGAGTGCCGCAGCGCAGGTGCAGCGGCCTCGACTACAACCGCATCCTCCTCCTCCTCGCCGTGATCGAGAGGCGATTGGGCGTGAACACCTCCGGGGCGGACGTCTACCTCAGCCTTGCCGGAGGACTGGAGACGCGCGAGCGTGGGACAGATCTTGGCGTAACCGCGGCGATTGTCTCCAGCCTGCGCAACAAGGCGCTCCCAAGACGCACGGTGATCGTAGGCGAGGTCGGCCTGAGCGGTGAAGTCCGCAGTGTGAAGAGACTGCGCGAGCGGATCAACGAGGCGGGAAAACTCGGGTATGAACGTATAATAGTGCCCAACAAGGGGATTCGTAAGACACGCACGAAGATCGAAGTAATACCAGTGGAGACGATCGAAGAAGCGATGAACGAGCTTGGAATAGTATA
>CAYQFN010000084.1:0-7435 GCA_964416685.1 uncultured Thermotogae bacterium
CGCGGGGAGAGGAAGCAAAAACACCGGGGGAGATCCCTCAATATCGAGACTACACCAACCTCGATGTACCAAGTGCGAGATGCCATTCTGTTGTCAACATGGCAGATAAGCCATACATGGCAAACTTTGCATGCTACAGAAGCAACGGCTTATCTTGCGTAGCGTGTGCAGCTTGTCTGCCACGTTGTCTTTTCTTCCATGCCTCTGCATGAGAAATAAGCTTCTTGTCTCGCCCACTCGCTAGTACTCGCTCAAGTGCCTAGTCATTACAGTGAAAGGACGCTTATACTTTGGTGTACTTGTAGCGCTTGATATCCAGCTTCACGCTCTTCTCGAACGGTTCATCCACGAGGGTAATCACGTCCCTGTATTTGATGCGTTTGAACGGCGCTAGTTTCTCGTTGTGTTTCTTGATCTCCTCCCACAGGTAGTCGATCGCCTGCTCGGGGGTTGCTATACCCTTTGCCTTAAGATCGGTCCATTTGGGATAGATCTTCACTGCTACTACTGGCGCACCCTGACGTTCAGCTTCGTAGACAAGCATCTCTTCGATTCCGGTGACTGTGGCGAGTTCCCACTCCACCTCTTCGGGATACACGTTCTTCCCCGTCTCAAGCACGATGACGTTCTTCGCCCTGCCGGAGAGGATCAAGCGATCACCCTCCATCCGCCCGAGGTCACCAGTGTGGAACCAACCTTCTTCATCGATCACCTCGGCGGTTGCTGCTTGGTTCTTGTAGTAGCCGGCCATGATGTTCGGCCCGCGGGCAACGATCTCGCCTATCCCGGATGCATCTGGCTTGTCGATTCGCAGCTCCACGTTCTCGTACGCCACCATTCCCGGCTCTGTTGTGAACCGCTCGCACATGGCTAAGACGGGCGATGTCTCTGTCAAGCCATACCCCTCCATAACACCGATTCCCATCTTGCGGAATCCGTTTGCCACTTCACGGTTGAACGGTGCCCCGCCTGAGGTGAAGTAGCGGAACTTCCTTCCAAACAGCTTCTTGCTCACCAGTTTTCCCATCAGGGTGGGCGAGAGTTTATAGATTGTCTTCTTCAGCAGGCTGCCCTCGATCGATGTCATCACCTTCTTGTACAGGACGTTGTATAACTTGGGAACTCCAAGGAGGACCGTCGGGCGGGCCCTGGTCATCACTGTGGTCAGATTGCGGTCAACAGGGGCATAGGTTGTCGATGCTCCGCCGAAGAGCGGAACGAGGAGGGAAACGGTAAGGCCGTAGATGTGATACCACGGTACGATTGTCAGGAAGTTATCGCTCTCTGAGATGTCGGCAACTTTCATTCCAGTAATGGCATTGGATGAAATATTGCGGTGGAGGAGCATCGCTCCCTTGGCGTTTCCCGTCGTACCGGATGTGTACATCAGTACCGCCATGTCGTCCGGGCTAACGTCTACTTCGGGGAGGACCTTCTTTCCGAGGAGGAGCTTATCGAGAAAGTGGACGTCGTCACTCTTCGGTCGATCCATGGAGATGAGAATCAGGTCAGATAGTTTGTTGCTCTTAACGGTTTGTAGGTCATCGACCTTCAATCCGGAGACGATGGCTCCCTTGACTCCTGCCTCAAGGAGGATGCGCTCGATCTCTCCTTCTTGCAGGTCAGGATCGAGCGGGAGGACAATGGCTCCGCACCGGAGTATGGCAAAGAATGCTGTTGCCCAAGCGGCGCGCGGCTTGGAGATGAGTGCCACCTTATCTCCCTTCTTGACCCCCAGTTCGTCGAGAGCCGTTGCCAAGCGGCCGACCATCTCTCCCAAGCGGGAGTACGAGATCTCATTTAGGATAAGCTGGATACCGTGACCGTGTTTCCTCTCCTTGGGGATCAGCATGCGCAGTGCAATCTCCTCGCCATGTGCGGCAACAGCCTTATTGAACAGCTCGTTAAGCGTCGGATACATGGTTTCCTCCCTTGTAGAGGTGGCGCTTGATGTCCATCGTGCTCGTCTTCGGGAACGGTTCATCGACAAGAATGACATCCTCCTTGCGACGGATGCGCTTGTGCGGGGCGAGTCTCCGCTGACGCAGCTTGATAGCATCCCAAATAGCGCGCAATGGATCTTGCGAGTGTCCGTCCTTTTCGAGAGCCTCCTTGTTCGGGTAGATCACCGCCTGGACTACCTCCTGCCCGTTTAACTTGCCACCGCGGACGAGGACCTCTTCGATGTATGAGATGCGTGAAAGTTCCCACTCCACCTCTTCGGGATAGACGTTCTTCCCGCTCTCCAGGACGATCACGTGCTTGGCGCGCCCCTTAAGGTAGATTTCACCATCGCTGTCGATCAGCGCCAGATCGCCGGTGTGGAACCATCCATCCTCATCGATCACTTCGCTCGTTGCCCCGTGGTTTGCGTAGTAGCCCTGCATAACGATCGGTCCGCGGATGAGGAGCTCGCCGACGCCATCCGGGCGAACGTCGATGAGCTTTGCCGTGCCCCCGGGGATGGGGGCGCCGACCGATCCTGCCTTGCGAGAGAAAGGGTCGCAGAAGCAGACGACGGGCGATGTCTCGGTGAGGCCGTAGCCTTCGAGGAGACCGATTCCCAGTCGCCGGAATCCGAGGGCGACCTTGGGGTCGAGGGGTGCGGAGCCGGAGATGAAGAAGCGCAAGTTCCCATCGGTCAAGGATTCCCTAACCTTCTTTCCGACTACGCGCGGAGCGATGGCCAGGCTGATCCGTCCGACGAGCGTAGAGCGGATCTGTGCCAGTAGCTTCTCGTACATCGCATGGTACAGCTTGGGGACACCGGTGAAGACGGTGACACCGTTGCTCTTCATGAGCTGGGTGATTGAGCGGTAGTCGTCCGTGTACATGGCGAGTGCTCCTGTGTACATTGGGATGAGGAGCGTTACTGTTAGGCCGAGGATGTGGTGCCAGGGGGCGATCGACAGGAAGGCATCCTGTTCCGTGATCGGCATTACCTTGATGCACCCTTCGATGTCGGCGGTGAGGTTTCCATGGCTAAGGAGGACTCCTTTTGCCCCGCCGGTCGTGCCGGATGTGTAAGCCAAAACGGCGATATCCTTCTCGCCGATCTCTACCTGCGGCGGGGTTCCATCAAGGAGGAGCGAGGAGAATTGCGTTCCCTGCTTGCCGTCATCGAAGTTGATGCGCTCGATCCCCTCCTTCGGGAGGCGCTCGAACAGCTCTTCTGGAGCAAAGATGGCCTTTGCTCCGGACCGATCGAGGATGTCCGCTACTTCGGACACCGTCAGGGTGGGATCGACGGGTATCATCCAGCCTCCGAGCCGAGTGATCGCAAGGAGAGATACAGCGAAACGAATACGGGGGCGAGACATGATCGCCACCCTGTCGCCCTTCACGATTCCCATCTTCGCCAGACCGACAGCGAGCTTAGTCACCATCCGGTCGAGTTCGCGGTACGTGACCTCCTGCGGCTCTTGTGGCTTCTCTTTCGTGTTCCTTACTGCTATCCTATCGGGAAAACGCGTTAACGTGCGAGCAAAGAACTCCGGGATGGTCATGTACACTACTCACTCACCTCTGGCCCGCTAGATAGTTCTCAACCTCCATTGCGGCGATCGCTCCATCCGCTGCGGCGACTATTGCCTGTGCATACCGGCTCGCCCCTGCGCGCACATCCCCCGCAGCGAATACACCGGGAAGATTCGTACGCAAACGATCATCTGTGATTATGTAGCCGCGCTTGTCGAGCTCAACGTCACCCCTTAGGAACTCAGTATCGGGGATGTGCCCGATGTTGACAAATACACCGTCTATCTCCAATTGCTCAGTTTCTCCTGTGCCGAGATCGCGTAGCAGAACACCGGTAACGCGATCCTTGCCGAGCACCTTTTCCACCACAGTGTTCCACAGGAAGCTGATCTTCTCGTTCTCCTCCGCGCGCTTCTTCAAGATGCTTGAGGAAGCTCGCAGAGCATTAGGATCATCCTGCGGATGACGGACAACGATCTGCACCGAATCAGCGAACCTTGTGAGAAAGATCGCCTCGGTGAGGCCGGAATCGCCTGCTCCAACCTCGATGATCCTCTTCCCCTGGAAGAAGAAACCATCACAGGTAGCGCAGTAGGAGACGCCCTTCCCCTTCAATTCCTTCGCCCCATCAACAGGGAGTTCTCGCGGGTGCGACCCGCTAGCGATGATCACCGCCCGTGCCCCGTACTCCGTCTGTGTCCCATGGATGTGGTAACCATCGCCGAGCGGCTCGATCCCAGTCACGGTATCCATGATGATCTTCGCTCCCAGCCTCTCCGCCTGTGAACGCGTGCGCTTCATCAGCTCTGGCCCAGCTATCTTCTCAGGAAAGCCGGGGAAGTTCTCGATAAAGTCCGTTTCGTTCAACTGCCCACCGGGGAGTCCCTGCTCCAGGATTACAGTAGGCAGAAGCGCGCGCCCGCCGTAGATTCCCGCGGTCAAGCCAGCCGGCCCGGCACCGATAATGATGAGATCCGTATTTATACTGTTTTTCATAATAGCAAGCATTATAAGCCCAATCCGCTAGAGGTCAAAATCCTCGATTGCGAACGTACCCTTCGCCTTTTCCAGAACTTTCTGCACCTTAAGCCGCGCCTCATCGAGCGAGGTTTTGATCGCCGCGGCGAGCGCGATCCCCTCCTCAAAAAGAGCGAGCGACTCATCGAGCGGGACCTCTTCCTGCCCCAGGCGCTTGGTTATCACTTCCAACCGATTTAGGCTCTCATCGATCTTCATCCGTCTTCACCTCCAGAACGTTAGATAGTATTGTGCCATGCAGCAGGCGGGTCTCAATGCTCATTCCCGGCGATAGGTTAGCTGTATCTCGCAGTGGCTCCTTCTCTCCGCTGATGTGGGTGATCGAATACCCGCGACGCAGGGGAAGTCGCGGATCGGACAGGCGCAGCAGCCCTTGGGCGTGGTCGAGGGCCCTTGTCCGTTTGGTCAGCGCCTGCTGCATCTCGCGCAGGAGCGCCTGAAGGTGCATGTCGAGGCGCTGAGAGAGGGAGTCGATCTTGTTCCCCGGAAGGCGGAAGACGTACTCGTGCAGGCGCGAGTTCATCCTCTCCTCGCGGCGGTCGATCCCCGCGCGAACCCGGCGCAGGTTCTGGACAAGGGAAGCCTGCAACTGGCGGCGGACGTCTTCCTGGTCTGGGAAGGCGATCTCCGCTGCGGCCGATGGAGTAGGGGCGCGCCTGTCGGCGACGAAGTCGGAGATCGTGAAATCGATCTCGTGGCCGACCGCGGAGATCACCGGGATCTGGCACGCATAGATAGCGCGCGCTACCACTTCAGCGTTGAACACGTTTAGATCCTCAAGGGATCCTCCGCCGCGGCCGACGATTAGCAAGTCAAGCGGTGTATGGGAGGCGCTGAATCGCTGCGCACTGGTGATCGCTGAGACGATCTCTGTTGGTGCGGCCTCTCCCTGAACCGAGCTCGGAAAAATGTAGAGCTGCGCCAGCGGGAAGCGCCTTCTGGTGACGGAGATGATGTCGCGGATCGCCGCACCGCTTGGGGAGGTGACGACACCGACGTGCATGGGATAGGCGGGAAGTGGCCGCTTGTGCGCCTCGTCGAACAGCCCCTCCTTCTGGAGCTTCCGCTTCAGTTGTTCGAACGCGACCTGCAGTGCCCCCAAGCCAGCCGGCTGCACGAGCGAAACGATGAACTGATACCGGCCGCGCGGCTCGTACAGCGTCGCCCGTCCGTACGCCAGGATCTCCATCCCATCCTGTAGCGACTGCGTGGGAGCGGGGAGAAATGGTGAGGCGGACTTGAAGCGAACGGCGGAGATCTCCGCCCTGTCGTCCTTCAGTGTGAAGTAAGTATGTCCGGAGGCGGCGCGCTTGAGGTTTGACACCTCGCCGCGCAGCCAGACCGAGCCGAGAGCACCCTCGAGCATTTGGCGCGCGACCTTGTTCATCTCAGAGACGGTATACACGTGTTCCCTTTCCACAGGACACAGAGTGTAACTTCCATCACACAAAAATGAAAACCGCGCGCGACAGCAACCTTTTCTGCCCGCGATCGGGGATATCTACGTGAAGACGACCTGAGAGAGCAGATCTATCTTAGGAATGGACGCCTTTGTTGGAAGCCCTCGCCAACTTGCGCACCCGTGTGAAAACTCCTCTACCGAACACCCTCCTGCCCACGCAACGGTTGTTCGTCTCCATCATCTAGTAGATCTATCTCTACCTGTCCACATGAAGGCATGCAAGCCAGGCATTGCGAGGCTTTGGAAGGACGCGCCTCATCCTAATTTAAGCAAGAGGGCCGTTGCCTTCTTACGCCACCGAGGAATCAAGAGAGGAGGTTTGACTTCGGCGTAGAAAGCAATGAACTACCCCGCCGCAAGCGGACGGTGTATCAAGAAGCTTTGTAAGAAGCACGCCCCAAGGGGCGGGGAATCAACCCCTGTAGGGGATTGAAAGTTTTTCCCCTCATTTTGGCAGCGACGTAATCCGGCCAACTGCGGTAGACGAGGAAGTCACGCACGATGAGCCCGAGCGAGCCCGGTGCGCGGGGTGGAAGTAAAGGGTCACACCTGCGTTATACGTTAGATGAGTACACGGGCTCTTGCCAAGCCTAAAATGATAGCAAGACCAGAGTGGTGCCCAAGTTCGGCGACACGGGCGGATCGCTCAATGATCACGCTATGTAAAGTGTTCGAGGAGGCAAGGTGTTCCAACAGGATGAGGAGCGGCTCGGGAAAAGCCCCTTCACATGCGGCGAGGAGCATCTGAGCCGAGGGGAGTGGGGTGCGGCTGCGGGCGGTATCGCTGATCACAACGTGGAGATGCATCAGGACCTCTTCGCACTTTGAATCTTCTCCTTTGAGAAGAGAAAGCCCCGCAAGGAGGCCGAGGAGGACGTCGTCTCCAGAGGGGGTCGCACCGGCGCCCAGGCCAATTAAGTCAAAGAGCATTCTAGGATCTCCAGACTCGTGCCAACGCACGAGGATCGCGTCGATCTCTGTCTGAAACGGATCGGGCGGATGAGCCTTCCGCGCTTCCTCCCCGAAACGAGCGAGGATCGGGAGGTTGTGTCGGGCGATCACGGCCTCATGTGTAGAGAATCGAGGGAGTGATAACTCCTCGACTTGAGCGGTTGAGAATACGATATATGTGTCTCCGGCTAGAAACTCTCCTGATCTCACCCTTACTGGCGTCCCCTCAGCAAAGCGAAGCGGTTCACCAGGGATCTCGATCGCCCAGGGATGGAGCGCAACGCTCGCGGTTTGAACAGGGACGAATGCTTCTCCCTCCTCAAACAACAGGTTGATTCCACCGGAGAAGGATGAAACGACCCGACCGGTGCGTGGTCGGGCCGTCAGATAACGATAGGCATGGCCACCGATTCGAGTGGCGTAAACAAATCGAGGTTCGTCAGTCATTGTGAGGAACGTCGGAGACCGCCTGCCTGAAATACGGACAGGGCTCCGACGCTACACAAG
>CAYQFN010000085.1:0-7380 GCA_964416685.1 uncultured Thermotogae bacterium
TCGGAGCATTACAGTTGCGCGCCGGTTAGAGTCGCGGTCCCAGTTACCTCTACAAACCGGTAACGCGGGTAGGTGACGAAGAGCTTGCCACAAGGCTACCCACGATCGCTGAAAAGCAGAGATCTACCAGATATTGCAGGCGCACGGTCCGGCCAGGGGTTACATTATTCCTGTACCGACGAGCAGAGCACTTAGATCGAGGAAGTTCTCGAATTCTCCATCCTTATCGCGCGCATCGGCGAGCACCTCAACCTGCCCATCGACGATCTTGCCGCTCCCGGTGAGGCCGAGCGCCGACGTCGTGATTGGCTCAACACTTGAGATCATGGTGTCGAGAAGCAGCCCCGCCTTCCCCCACGCGAGCCACTGGCGCGACCAGTCGCTGTCGAGGTCGGTGTTCAACACAGCAACCTGACCAGAGCCGATGCGCCAGCGAGCGAAGAGAGGATCCTCCCCCGCCCACAGCAGAACCTCCGCCGATGGCTTGGCATAGGTCAACACGTGCCCGCCAATCTCAGGGATCGTGGATAGATCTCCGGACGCGAGAGGACCACTCACGGGAACATCATCGGTGACGAACCGACTGCGGCTCAACCGCTGCGTCGCTTCGATCGACACCTGTGGCAGGTTGCGCACATCCGACGCGCTGTACAGTACCCCATGCCCCGCCTGAATCAGCGCGCTGAGAAGCGGGATGTTCGGGGTCCGTCCGATCGCGATCGCCGATAGGGTGACCTCAGCGCTCCGTAGCCGCGCGAGCAGGCCATCGTAGTCCCGGTATTCATCGACCGTCTTCCCATCGGAGAAGAGGAGCACGTGCTTGGTGCGTGCTGAGACCCCATCTAGAGCATCGAGCGCTGCGACGATCGGGTAGTAGATATCAGTCCCACCTGTGGCCTCGAGGGATCGCAGCGGTTTGTAGATAGCGCTTCCATCGCCGACTGGCTGAATCGGCACCATCCACTGGTAGTCCCTGTTGAAAGCGATCACACCGACGAGTGTGTCCCTATCGAGCAGGTTGACGCTCGCTGCTACCGCCTCCTTGAGGATCTCAATCTTGGCCGCATCCTGCGCGTGACTACGCATGCTCGCCGAGCGGTCGAGAAGGAAGACGATCGCCATGCTCGCCGTACGGGCCTTCTGTGGAACGGTGTATGAGACGGGGAGCAGCTCCTCAATCCCTCCCCCAGCGTACCCGCGCACTTCCTTTCCCCCTTCGATGACCAGAAGCCCGCCGCCAAGATCGGAGAGGAAGCGATGCAGATCGGAAATCGCCTGCTGCGACATGTCGGATAAGCTCACGCCTGAGAGGATTATCTCATGGTAGGCGGCCATCTCAGAGAGGGGCGGAAGGCTCACTTCGTGCACGAACGACGCCCCTATTGCTCGCAGGAGCGTCAGTACTGACGCGTCGTCGCGAGGATCGATCACCAGCAGATCGGGGACGGTCGTCGTACGCACGGTGGCCGTGAGGGTATCGTTCTCGGGGATGAGGTCGTCTTCCTGCTTGATCGTGGCGCGGTACGTGTGTGTCCCCTCCGAAGAGAGGGAGTCGGTCAGGGTAAGCTCGTTGGACCCAGCAGCGATCGACACGTCATTTGCAAGCAGCAGATCGCTCCCCCTGTACACAGCGAGCGTGGCTTCAGTATCCACAGCAGAGACGATGGTCGCTTTGATCGTGAACGGACGATTGAGCCCGGTCACGGCTGGTGCGTCCAGCCCGGTCATGCGCAGGTCTCCTGTGATCTCGCGCCCAGTCGGCAGGACGCAGATCGGAACACCAACACCTTGTGCGGCAGCCACTGCGCGATCAAGGCCATCTGTGATGCGCCCATCGCTCACGAGGACAAGCTGTGTGTCCCCATCGTGGCGCACCTCTGCCAGGGCGAGATCAACCGCAGCGCTCAAATCGGTTCCCGTACCGAGATCGTCGCTTGTGACGATTGATGCGAAGCGATCCGAGAGCGGCTCGCTCACCTCGGCTCTGTCGGCGAAGGAGATGGAGCCGAATGTGTAGCTCGGATTCGCACGCACGATCGCTGAGATCTGGTCGTGGATGCTGCCCTGATCAATCGTCTCGGTGATGCTCGCCGACCGGTCGATCAGGAAGATGGCTCGATGCTCGGCAATCCTGTGCGAGATCTGCGGGCCGGCAAGGGAGAGGACGATCAGCGCCATTGTGAGTACGCGCGGGATCAGCGAGCGCTTGTGATGCGGACTGACCAGGATATTACCGGAAGAACGAGAAGGATCAGAAGGATGAACGGGTGAGAGAACTGGATCATCTCTCCTTCCTCCTCCCGGCAGATCCCCACCCATGGTACAGCGCCGACTCGAGGATCAAGAGCAAGAGGACGGCGAGGCTCACCTGTGGCCACAGCGGAATCAGTCTAACCTCGGCGTGAACTGCCCGTCCCGCCAGGCCTTCGGCTTGAGCATTCCCTCCCGCGATCGATTCAGCGAGGGGAACGTTCACCGCCAGAGGGAAGGTTCGCCGGTCGGTCGTGAGGGTGTAGATCCCTGGTGCCTGCGGGATGAATGAGCGCTGCACTCCTGTGCTGATCGTCCTCCCATCGGGGGAGGTGAGGCTGATCGGAGTGCCGCGGCCCTGCAGGGAGAGCGGATCTCCCACGTTCGCCCAAGTAGACGATGGTGGCGCGGGGCGGGCTGTCAGTTGCGCAAGGATGTTTCTTAGAAGGATTGGGAAGTCGATCGTCAGCGGCAGGTTGGTGTGCATGATGTCAGGTGCAATGAGAACGATCGATCTGCCCTCCTCACTGAGGCGATAGATGATCGGCGAACCTCCCGAGGAGATGATGGTCTTTCCTGCGGGATCGGCGCTCACTGCAGGGGAGGAAGCGATGCGAAAATCAGACGGATCGACGCCGACAAGGAGCGGATCATCGGGGAGGAGCACCCTCAAAGGTGAGGGCTTCTCATCATCCCCAAGGCTGATTGCGCCGGGAATATCGGAGTGGACAAGGAGGATGTTGCCGCTCAGGTCATCCGGCGCTGTCTGGTTGTAGACCACGGTAAGCTCCACGGACCCGGCATCATCCTCGGGAACGAGCACGATCGGCCCGCTGGCACGCATGGCAGCCTCGAGATATCGGTTCCTCTCGCCGATCCAGCGCACGCGGCGCTCAATCGGACGCGGCAAGGAGAAATAGCGCTTGTTGTCGGCGGCAAGGTCGTCGCTGGTAGCGATCGAGGCGGTGAAGACCGGGCCGAGGGAACCGGAGAACGGGAGTACATATGATTGCTCCTGTCCCGGAGCGAGGAGGACGGGCAGGCTCACCTCGCGCGATCCATCGCTCACGCGAAGCGTCGTGTCAACGTACTGGTCGGTGAAGTTCGCGAGCTTGGCAAATGCCCTTACTCCTTGCATGCCTTCGTCTTCGCGAACACTGAACGAGGTGATCGCTGCGTTCCGCCCCCCGAGGATCAATCGCTCATCGACACCCGCGATCGGCTCTGAGTGATCGGTGAGCATGATCACTAGCGGTTCTTCGCAGGAACCGGTGAGGCTTGAGATGATGGCGCCTAACACCGTTGGATCACCATCCCCATACCAGGTCGCCGCGCTGCTGGAAATGATGTGGTGGAGGCGGGCATGATCCTTGGTCAGATCGGAGAGGACCCGCGGGTGCGCACAGTACTGGATGATCGCCGCTGGGCTCGTTGGGTACTTGTCGAGAAGATCGCTCGCCTGCGCCCGGGCAAGCTCGAAGCGGCTCGCTCCAGAGGGCGTGATCGTGCGCATGCTGGCGCTGGCGTCGACGACGATCACCAGCCCCTGCACGCGCGCGGCGGTGCTCAAGCGCTGCGGCTGCGTCAGGGCGAGCGCGGCCAGGGCAAGGATCATGATCTGCACAATGAGGAGCAGATCGATCCGCCTCCTAACGCGGGCGGCCCGGCTCTTTGGATCGCTTGCCAGACCCTCCCAGAGGAAGAGGGCGGAGACATCGTAGCTTCGGTTTCTCTCTTTCAGGAAGTAGAGAAAGACTATCCCCGCAGCGAGAGCAAGAAGCCAGAGCGCTGTCGGCGTTTGCAGGATCATTGGACAATCCCCTGCGCGCGCAGGCGCACGTGGATCAGCTCTTCGATCCCCAGGTCCGTCGGCGACAAGATGTGGGGGATGTGCTGCGAGGAGAGGTAGTCCTGGAGGCCCTTCACGTATAGGTCGAAGCGGCGCCTGTACTGCGCAAGCGTGCGTTCCCCGACCGTCAGATTGAGGCTACCGCCCGTCTCCACATCGACAAGGCGCGCAGCGCCGCTGAGCGTGGGGTTCATCTCTTCGGGATCGACGACCTGGATCGCGACCATCTCATCCCCGCGATAGGACAGTCGCGCTATCCCTTCCTCGTAGCCTCCGCTGTCGAGGAAGTCACTGATCAGAAAGACCAGACCGGTCTCACGCGTTCGCTGGGAGAACTCACGCAGCACCAGATCGAGTGACGTTGGCCCGCTTGCCGATACGTCGTGCAGAGCGCGCAGGATACGCGACATCTGCCCCATTCCGTGCCGCGGTGATACCGAGGCCAGGAGATGATCGGTGAACGGGTACAGGCCCACGCGATCGAGATTTCGCAGGCCAAGATAGGCGAGGGCCGCCGCAAGGCGCGCGGCGTAGCGCACCTTGGGAGGGGAGCCAAGATGCATCGATGCGGAGAGATCGACAAGAAGGTAGATTGGAAGATCAACCTCATGCACGAATGTCTTCACCAAGACCCGATCGAGGCGTCCGACGATGTTCCAATCGATGTAGCGGAAGTCATCCCCGGGGGTGTACTCGCGATAGTCGGCGAACTCCAGGCTCACCCCGGCGCGCGAGGAGGGATGCCCACCGCTGAGCTTGCTCGCTCGCCTACCCTTGGTGATGAACCTGAGGTGCCCCAGACGGCGGAGGAAGCCTTCGTCGATCAACGGGTCCATCACGTCACCGCCGTCTTCTCCCATACGCTCTTCAGCAGTGACTCCACGCTTATCCCTTCGGCGTCTCCCTTGAAGTTGCGGATGATACGGTGGTTGAGCGCGGGGTGGAAGACCGCTTCGATGTCCGCTCGCCGCACGTTTGGCTCCTTGGAGAGGAATGCGTTCGCCTTTGCCGCCAGGATGATCGCTATCGCTCCGCGCGGGCTGGCCCCGTACTCCACGTATTCGCGCACATCATTGGGAGCGTATTCGCTCTCTGGGTGTGTCGCTAGTACTAGACGAGAAACGTAGCGACGAAGCTCGCTTCCGATCGGCAGATCCCGCACTGCGCGCCGACAGATCATGATCTCCTCCCCGCTGGCCACGGGACTTGGAAGGTGTAGCTCTCCCTCCGTGTTACGCTGCGTGATCTCCACCAGCTCATCGAGCGACGGGGTTCCAAGGGACGCCTTCAGGAGGAAGCGGTCGACCTGCGCCTCCGGCAGGGGATACGTCCCTTCCATCTCGATCGGGTTCTGCGTCGCCAGGACGATGAACGGCTCTTCCAGTCTGTACGTCTCCTTTCCCACCGTTACGGTCCTCTCCTCCATCGCCTCCAGCAGAGCTGATTGAGTCTTCGGTGTCGCGCGGTTTATCTCGTCGGCCAGCACGAGGTTGGCGAAGATTGGACCGGGGGAGAAGGTGAAGCGACGACTGGACTCATCCTGGGTGATGATGTCCGTTCCCACAATGTCTGCGGGCATCAGGTCGGGAGTGAACTGGATGCGGGAGAATCTAAGAGAGAGTGCAGAGGCGATCGTCCGCACGAGGAGCGTCTTTCCCAGACCAGGGACCCCTTCAAGGAGTATGTTCCCGCCGCAGAGCATGGTGATCAGCGTCTGTCGCACCACCTGCTCGTGCCCGACGATCGTCTCGGAGATGGCGTTGGTTAGCCGATCTATCGCGTCGTAGGATGCCTCTAGTTCGCTTCTGGTGATCATTCTCCTCCTTGTGTTATCTCATCGAAATACCTGCGTACGATTTCCTCAGTGCCGGGAGACAGGGAACGGGCCGAAAGGAGCGCCCGGAGTCGGTCATAATCAACACTCAGGCTCGGTGGACCACTCTCAGTCTCCGGTGCTTGTTCCAGTGGCACCCCCTTGGTGACGAAGTCCTTGAAATCACCACTGCTTCCGATGTTGCCAACGATCTCGTGGCGGGTGAACTGAGGTGACACGCTCTCCGGTGGTGAGCCTGCGTCACCGCTTCCCTCACCGCCGAATGGTTCGTCGCCCTCCTGCAGTTTCTCCCCCTGCGCCCCATGCGTTGTGGTGCCTGCAGACGGCGCTCCACCCCCGGTGGATTCATGCTTCTCCTTCTCATCCGAGGTTCCCGGCATGGGGGCGGAGTAGGCCAACCCCTCGCTCGTGTCCTGAGGCGAGGAACCCGACGGCTCACTTCTCATCGCCTGCGCGTGCGAGCTATCCGCTGGTCCCTGGAGTGACTCGGCAAGCTCCTGCGTTTGCTGCAGTTGCTTCTGAAGCTCCTGCGGGTCCTCCTCCGACGCCAGTCCCTGCAGGGCTTGGCGAAGTGACTCGTTTCCTATCTGACGAGCGAGCGTGGAGAGGGCGTTCCTCTCCTCATTGGTCAGGCCGCCGTCTCCTTCAGCGAGGCGTTCTTGTATCTGAGAGATGAGTTCCTTGAGCCTCTGCGCCGCTTGGCGTTGCTGCGAGATCAGTTGGTCGAGCCCCTGTTGGTCGTTTGAGATGACGCCCGGCGCCGATGGGGTGCTCCACAAGCCGCCAAGTACATCCTCCAGATCGTGTTGCCCTTGAGCCTCACTCCCGGCCGGGGCGGAAGAAGGACCATTGCTCCCCATCATGCTCGCTCCACGTGTGGTCTCGGTCTCAAGCGAGCTGGTGCTGCTTTCCGTGCCTGTAGCTGCTGCGGGGACTGTCGGGACACTAACCTCGCGCGAAGCTGGGAAGAGTGATGACGTGACAAGCACACCCGCGAGGAGAGCAAGCCCAGCAGGCACCAGTATGGCAATACGCCCAACGGGAAGAGCCCTGTTCCAGCGGAGTTTCTCATCACGCAGCCTGCTTTCAAGCATCTCTCGGTACGGGCCAGTCTGACCCTGTTGATACATCTCGTAGAGGGAGCTTAGCCTTTCCTCACTTCCAAGCGTCATATCGACGCGCAGCAGAGTCTTCGCTGTATCTATCGGCATGCGCCGCACGATGACAAAGCTCGTCACCAAGACCACTACAGGAAGAACAGCAAGCGCGAGCCAAGCGCTGTCTGGGGCAATAAAGATACGCATGCGTTCCAGCGAGAAGAAGAGCAAGGCCGGGACAATTGAAACGGAGAAGCAGAGCGTCGCGACGCGGAGTGCCCTCACTGTGCGCGCTCGCCGCACGATCGAGCGAATCACTTCCAAGAGATCGTTCATTCCCGCCCCCTCAA
>CAYQFN010000086.1:0-7258 GCA_964416685.1 uncultured Thermotogae bacterium
CTCCAGCCTGTACTTGCTGAAGATGCGTTACTGTGTTCTGATGGTCATCCAGTATACAAAGCGTTTGCTGCTGAAACAGGCGTGGTACATAAGGCAGTGAATGTTAGCGCTGGTATTCGTGTTGTAGAGAAGGTTTTTCACATCCAGAATGTCAACGCCTATCACAGTCGTTTCAAGACATGGATGCGACGGTTCAACGGTGTTGCGACAAAGTACCTGCCTAACTATCTCGGCTGGTATCGTTGGCTAGACGACAATGATAATGCCCTAACCCCGCAAGCTTGGTTCCTAACTGCGGTAGGAGCATCTTGATCCATGTCGCCAACAGCTAACGTGAATAGAGCCTTATCCTTACTAAGGGAAGATGAATGGGCCAACAAGCGAACTAGGAAGTCCAACCGACGGTTGCTACCTTTACCGGGCAGCCAGCCAAGAAGACCCAGCTTGCTATCCCCTTTGGCCTCCCTCATGAAAAGCTCTTTGTTTCGCGGTGCAAAGGCGTTGTCTCTAGGATCCACTCCTTGTGGATAGGTGATTGCTCCCTGACGACGCAGTCCGTCCAGGAGAACGAGCAATAACTTCCACACCTCATCGGCAGAAAGATTCCACGGATCATCGATGAGTTGACGAGGGGGCGACCATCCTTGGGGTTTGACCAGTCCAAAGGTGAGCAACCCCAAACCTTCCAACCCAATGCGATAGTCTAGAGCGATCAATTCTTGCATCAACCAGGTGCGAAGTATGCGCATGCGTTCATCGTAGCTCTGCTCCAAGGTGAAGAAACTGGCGTGCTCTGCTTGCTGCAGGAGGCGGTTTGTCATATCATCCAGCCGCAGTTGGCCAGCTCTACCCGCATCATCTTCCAGCAGCGCTTTCAGGATCAATCGACGCTGAAGCATACGTTGGTATGTACGCTCGACATAAGGCGCAAAGAAAGCGGCATCCTGGCGACTATCAGAAAATGCCAGGAGCTTACGTCCTTTACCAGGCTGACTCTGCATCTGCTTATCGCCTTCAGGAGGGAGCGATTGGTAGAGTGAAGTAGCCAGAACACTAACGGGAGCATCACGCCCAGTGCGAAATCGGTAGACAGCGCCAGATGATCGACGTGCTCCACACACTACACAGCGAGTAAGAGTAGTCGCCTCTCTGTCTAATCTGACGCGCTGTACAAGAACGTGAGGAGTATCATCTGGGCAACCGCAATTGACGTCTTGTCCTTGAGGAGATAGAGCCCCACAACCTAAGCACAGATTATATGGCTCTACCTTTTCCTCCTTCAGTTTTTCTAGATCCTGGCCTAATACTACAGCTTCATCCTCGTCCGGTTGTTGAGAATGACTTGTAAGGGCAAAATACGCCGAGCTGCCGGGTGATTCTTCTGTTACTGTTGTACCTTGCTTGAGTCTGACTACCCCACCTTCATTTACCTCTTGTCCCACAATGTATGCCGTTCCGCATCGAGGGCAAGTAGCCAATTCGAAGACGGTACTGCCACAATAAGGACAAACTTTCTGCTGTGTCAGGAAGAGCGTTGGCTTTCCAGCGGCGATGCCTCCTTCTTGGTGAGCAGCTTTGTTGAGACAGACAAAAGCCCCTTCCAATGCACGAGCAAACAGATGGTAGCGAGTAGGGAGCAACGGGACTTCTTCTTTCCCAGGACGAGCTTTCGTTGCCAAGTCAACTAGGTAGGTCAGGTGCTGTCGAGCGTGTTTGTCATCTTGAAAAACTTCATTTGCCAAAACTTCAAGAAAGTTTGGTTCTGTCAACGCCTGACGCAAACAACGCAATCTGCTGTCGCCGCGTAAGACGAGATACAGCAGTCGTCCGATCCGTTCATCCTCAGGAACCTCAAGTGCCTGAGTGAGAGCCTCCTGCACGACGTATTTTGGGACTCCACTGTTAAGTATTGCCGGCTGAATGCTCTCCAGATCTTGCATGTCTCCTAACGCGGTGATTAAACCCTCATACAAGGCAGCAGTGCCCTCTCCCCAGCTTGTTTCAATTGCCGATTCCGGTTCCCGTTGTGCTTCCACAACATCTTGTTTATCAGGGTTATCTTCTATCCATTCAAATGGTTCGCCAAACAACTCACTAGCAAATCTTGCAACAGCTGGAAAATCTTGGCGCCCTTGTCCTAAGGTGGCACTGGTAGCAATACAAGTCAGTTGTCCTTGCGCACCGTTTGTTACCCTGTCCTTCAGCCTCCGGAGTAGCATCGCAACCTCAATACCCGCTGCACCATCGTATGTGTGTGCCTCGTCCAAAACTATAAATCGCCAAAATTGGCCTGTCACCCCGTCAAAGAGTTCACAATCCTCCGGACGAAGTAACAGGTATTCGAGCATAGCATAATTAGTGAGAAGTATGTGCGGAGGTGTTCCCCTTATTTGGCGACGGCTGAGCAATTCGTTTGGAATGCGAGGCTCATCAGGAAATTGATTTAGGAAACGATCTTCCGCTACCCGGTCATCTTCCTCTGTCTCCCCGGTATATCGCCCGAAAGTGATATCGGGAAACTTCCCTAGAACACGCCGTAAACGCTTAAGCTGATCGTTTGCCAAGGCATTCATCGGGTAGAGAAGAAGCGCACGGACGCCGGGATGAACTAAACTCCCAGTTTCTTGTTCTCTTAATAGGTGATCTAAGATAGGTATCAAGAAGGCTTCAGTCTTGCCACTCCCTGTGCCAGTTGCAACAACTACGTTACGCTTTTCAACCACAATTTTCCGAATCGCGGTAGCTTGATGATAGTATAGGCCTCTCTCTAGCGGGAGGGCCTCAGAACAGAGTGAGAAAAAACCATTGCTAAGTACTCCATCATGAGCCATTTCGCTAATAGATCTTCCCAAACGGAAGGGCATAGCTGCTTCCAGCAGTGGGCCACGCACAAGAAAGTCAGGTTTATTGAGAGCATCCCAAAATTGCTGACGTAGATCGGGGTCTCGGAAGAAGTAAATGGTTCTTAGGTAGCGGGTGTAATCATCATGAATGCGTTGCGTTACTTCCAAAGGGTCTAATTTCATTGACCAAGTACCCCCTAATAGCAAATTTAAGCCCATGGATTCTGGGGCTGGACAAGTAGGAATTCCAACTCCGAGTCTTGTGACAGAGTAGCACTCTTGCGTATAGTGAGTCCAGGGCTCTTTTCTGTGTGTGCAGCTGGGCCGTGCGAACTAATTATTAGTCCGTAGTGTTGAGTCGAGAAATGCTCACACTCAGAGCATGTATAGACCGGGGATTCATTTACGAAAGAGACAGTCTTCTTGTCTAGGTTTACTAAGACACGCTCTGCATTATGTTTGTCGTGAGCGCGAAGGAGGACATACAACAGGTACTTGCTTTCCGCATACACAAACTCCTCAACCTGCTGGCCCTCCGGCCCCTCAATACGTTCGATTTCTCCCCATCCCGCCACACATCGAACCCAACATCCCGCCCGAACAATAAGTGTGGGGACTTGGTGAGGATATTTTCTACTAAATTTTTCCCAAAGATCAGTGGCTATGGTATCAGGTAACATGTCCTTCAAAACTGTGACACTTAGAGAGATGTTACTTCCTAACAACTCTATGGCTACAGTCTCCGATAGTTCGCGTCCTTTTACCCACTCGATGACAGCTTGGACACCACTAGGCATTCCTAGCTGCACCAACTGCTGTGCTCCATACAATCTAAGTTGATAATCATCTATTTTTAGAAGCATCTCGCACGTATCAGAAGACAACGGGCCATTTCGAGGCAACAGTTCAAGGTATTCTCGATATGCATCCTCGCTTATCTGCCCCGCTTGATAGTCATCTACAGTTCGGCTAACGAAACTTGCTCTTGCTATCTTCTTACGTACCGCTAATGACAAGCCAGGGTCGAAAGAGACACAACGCGCCACTTGCAGGATAAGATCTACTCCAGCAGCGTCGAGGTTATCAATGCACCATTGAAAATCAGGATGGGCCTTCTCGTCTTGTCCCGAATCATGCAGAATGATGGCTCTTTCTAGTACTCCTACCAAGTTGCCCGTTCCTTCTTTCCTGAGACTTGTTAGATCGTTTAGTCTCTTATCTACCGCACCCTGAGGAATGAATGCTGATAGAACAGCTTCGTCTACATGACGTATCGTATGAGGCGGCTCTCCAAGCCATGGATTGCGCACGCCGAATTCCAGCAAGTACTTGCCTGGGATCAGATCCTCTTGTGGTAATGAGATCTCGTATCCTCCCTGCGCTTCATCGGGCAAATCGAGGGTGAAGGGATTGTCCCAAGGCCGCCAGACAGACCAAAAACGCACGAATCGATGCATAAGAGGAGAATCAGGTTGCCATCTAAGAGAAAGGTCTATGGTATCCTCGTTCCATAGTGTCGCAACTTCTGCATGTTCTACAGCAAATCCTCGTGTTAAGAATAGGAGAGGGATGAAGATGTCGTCAGGAGCGTTCGGTAACCCACGTAGACGCAATTTGAGAGAAAATGGAGAAGGAGAGTGCCGGATTGTGTCCAAGAATACACGCAAATCAAATCGCGTGGGACTCTGCCCTTTCTTGAAGAGCATGTGCTCTTCCTGAAGGATTGTCTCCTCGTCGTTAACCAATAGGACGGTCACCTCTAAGTTACCACAAGTACCTCCAAATAGATCCACAAGCAAGTAAGGTTCCCGATCTTGCTCCAGTGTCTCGAGAGCGACGCATAGTGGAGTAGTTCGCCACTTTGGAGCAATACTTTCTTCTTGGTTTGCAGTAACCATCCAACGTAAACGGCGTATGGGTACCAATAGGGAGGTACCAGCAAGTTTCCCATTTAATTCTCGCGAGGAAAACTGTAACGGAACGTTCGATTTATCCTTTCCCGCAGTAACCTCGTACAAACTCTTTCCATTTCTATCATCCACCAGCGTTACTACGCAATCTCTCGCTCCTGTTTCAAGCGACACCTCAACGTCAGAGCGCGTTTCCAGCAGGAAGTGAATCTTGGATTGTCCTTTCTCAGGAAGGTGTAATGTATCATGACCTACCATATCCAGAAAAGGCAGCGTGCGGAATCGCAGATCTGAGTTGTGTCCCAAAGCACCACGTACAGTTACTCTGTAGTTGCCCAGCGGAGATGTACCTAAGTATCTATCTAATCTTAACATTATAAGAGCATTCCTGTGACTTAAATACCCTTGTTTATCAAGGTCCTCCAAATGAAGGTTTACATCTGGAGAGATAGCTGCTTCATTACATATCTGTACATGCCATTTATTGAGAGATGTCCCATGAGTCCGTATGTTTAGACTGGGAGGAGTTCCAATGTACAACGGAGGAGCGTCATCATCCGTCGGGAAGATCTCTCCCCCCTCTAACAAATGCTGATCCTGATTATACACAGCAAATTCACAAATACTGGTGGTAGTGCCCGCTTTCAAGATTATGAGCTCTTCAACGTCTGTAAGATCAATCAATTGCCCGCGTAGAGTATTCCATTCCCAAGGCAACTGAGGCAGTTCCTCTATCGCGCGTAGTGTGGCTGGTGGTCTTGCTTTCAGTTCTACGCTGGGATAATGGTAGATCCACATCCGGGTCGCCGGTAAGATAGGCTTGGATGGGATCTGTCTATTAGTACCGGCATCGAATAGCATGAGTGGACAATCTTTGGTCATTCCAGGAAATCTCCAGATACGTTTGAAACGCTCAGTATCATCATGGCCAGTATAATTTAGTGGTGTGAGCGTTAATTCGACACGGTATTCTTTTCCCACTCGGCGTAATGGCACGCTAGTGCCTTCCATTCTATGTGGGGGGGTAATCCATTCGCGTAGCAGTGTTGTGTCCGCATAGACTTGCCAGGTTATCTGCCAATGAGAGTTGTCCAATGGTGTGCTTTGTGGAGCGAAGTACAAGCTGGGGCCAACTCCCCACGGTTCCACAAGGAGGATAGGTGTGCGGAACCCTCTGAATTTGTCTTGACCAATATTTAGGTCGTGTTGCTCACACCATTGTCGGTATCGCTCCGTAACGCGGGGGGATAACCCGACCTCTTTGGGCGAAGGAGTCACTCCTGTTTCAGCTGTCTTTACAACCAAATCTCGACACCGATCAGCAAAGTCCTCCGCTACTACCCCTCCAAATCTGAGGAAACGAATTATGGGTTTGTCAAGGTTTGCTTCGGCACTTGATAGACGTATGCGTTCACTGATGAACTCACGGGCTGTTAGCGCTAGATATTCTGTGCGCATGATCCACGGATAAATAAAATGGTCGAAAAATACAGGGAGCGCGGAGTCTGGAATGCCCCCATGGGCCAAGATAGGACCGACATATCGATGGCCACCTAACTGCGGAAAACGAGCAACGCCCAGTTTCCCTACAATGCGTTCGAAAAGTTGCCCCCATTCACTGGTTTGTGCGGAAGAAAGATCGATCCCTGTAGTGTCACGTACTGCCGACCAGAAATTTCCTTCTATGTATCCATGAACCCCCTGGAATACCAAATAGACAGCAAATGAACGTGGATAGTCACTAAGAATCCTCTCTTTAACACGGTCCCAATCAAGATTTCTGAAGAGCGCACCTATCAGTTTTCCTAATTCGTAGGTTTCTTCCTTGGATATGGACCCCGCCTCACCTAACAAATCAGCGCCGTCGAGCCTCTTGCGAAGCTCACGTTCCCATTCGGCCAAGCTCCTATTATGCATCATAAGCCTTGTTTGATAACCTCTTCATGCCTTCGTTGATATGGCCCTGATTCTTGTTTTGAGTGAGTGCCATAATTTGCGATTAACATCTGTTAATCCAGAGCACACACTAGGTCATACTGTAATTGCCGATAGCCGCGCACCATATCTGAGCTCCCGACCGCTAATACATACTGCAATTATATGGCTTACGGGCAATCAATCAACGTAAACTAAGGTGGCTGCAATGATCAAGAAGAGACAACTACTGCCTTTGCATTCATATGCAGCCATGGAGATCAATCCCTCTGAGTCTGATTCCTCGCACCTTGAGGCAGTTTTGTTTGGAACCCCTCTTGATACCCCGTCCGCTTGTGGAGGGGTAGTTCATTACGCGAATGCAGACGGTATCTGGCAGTACACTGCTGTATGGGCGGATTGAAAGAGGTAGCTGTTTGCGTATTGAAAATCATACCTGTACCATGCCATCAATAGCCATGGTTGAAGTAGCAATTAAGGGAAGGAGGGCTCGATGGCAGCAGAGGCAAAGGTTTCCCAGGCGATGAAGAAGAAGGAGATCATCGAGGAGTACAATCGCCTTCTCGATGA
>CAYQFN010000087.1:0-7092 GCA_964416685.1 uncultured Thermotogae bacterium
ACAGCTGTATCTACTTCCGGCATCGATTGTGGAGTGGGTGAAGGACGACAGCCTGGCGCGGTTTGTTGGACAGGCTCTAAACCAAGCGCAAACTTCAGCTGGGATAGTGTTGAGAAAAAGGCCTTCTCTTCCGTTGGCGGTCTTGGAAAAGCTGTATCAAGAAATCAGAGCCTTTGGGTAACAGCCTCGTCTGGTGCGGAAATAGCGCTCTTGATTTCCCCTCACTGTCGGTATATATTGAGTGTGGCCATTAAAACAATAGGGGGGGCAGATATGGCTGATGCTCGTGTCATCAACAGGAGAAAGGCGTTCATCTGTTTGTTTATCGTCCTCTTAATCGCCGTTGGAGCGGTAGTTGTCGCCGCTCCTGTCACTGTAACGGATCAGTATACTACAAGCGAGGATACAGTGCTTGACGTACATGCTCCCGGGGTGCTGGCGAACGACACCGGCGGGCCTTCCCTGACGGCGATCCTGGTGGATGATGTCGAACATGGGAGCCTCGTTTTCAACGCTGATGGCTCATTCACCTACACTCCGGAGCAGGACTTCAACGGAGAGGACGGGTTCACCTACAAGGCGTACGACGGCACGGACTACTCCGCGGAGACCGAGGTGACCATAGATGTCACACCGGTCGATGACCCACCGATTGCAAGTGATGATACGGTGATAGCCATCACAGGAACGGAGCAGCGTTTCTATCTGTCGGCCTACGATGTGGATATAGATCCTAGCCACCCCGAACTGCATCCCATAACGTTCTCCATCGTCTCCGGGCCGGAACATGGAACGATCAGGGGTGAACTGAATGATGTGAGCTACGAGATGCCTCACACCGCTTTTGTGGAGATGGTTTACACCTCCGATCCCGAATTCACCGGCGATGATATGATCAGCTATTCTGTCACGGATGAGGTGGGAAAGAGCGACTACGGCACCCTCAGGTTGAGGGTCGTCCGCAAACGGGGAGGCAGCCTAGCCGGGACATGGGGTTCATCGTGCACCTTTACAGGCAATCCGTTCTCTATTGACAATTTCAAGTCAGAACTTATGACAAGCTATCAGATAGATAGTGCAACGGCCAAAGCGATAGCCGTTTGGAAGGACGATTCTTTCTATTCTTTGCGTTTCGACGCCCGGTTTACATTCGGGGAGTTGGTGAGCGTGCACTCCGTTACCTCGTTTTCTCCCAGCACTGCTTCGTTCGACTATTGGCGTACCCGCATGGCGTTCGCTGCGGCCGGGGTGGCATTCATCGACAACCTCTACCTTGCTGACAGCTCATCGAGCAACAAGTTATCGCTGAAGACGACCATCGGTGACGTACTCTTCTCCAGCACGACGGTCTTTACGCTCCCCGACACATGCTTCAAGAGACAAGATTTCACCGCCCGCTGGGACTGGGAAGAATGCGACGCCAGGGTGAACGGCCGTCTGACGTTCGAATCGAGCGGGTTCGACAGCGCCTGGCTATCTGTGAAAGATATACCGATCCTCACCTCTATCTGGAACGGAGGGATCAAGCTGGGGCTCAAGCTGACGTTCACCACCACGAGCAAGGAGTTGACTCCCACCCTGGCGGTGAGATCGGCGTGGATCGACTGTATGGAGGTGATGACCTCCCTCGACACCGATGGCACAGAGATAAAGGGGCTCGACATCTACGGAATAAAGCTTAAGATGGATATACCTACCGGGATCAAGCTGGGTATGAACACCTCCTTCACCGACACGAAGAACTCATCCCTCACCGGGTATGCTGATTACTTCGAGCGCTGGACGCTGAGCGGCCCGCTGTCGATGTGTTGCGGGAACGGCCCCTGGAAGGCCTCCACCTACTTCAAATGCGACAGCGCCAGCCTGTTCGATTGGGGGATGACTCAGATCGATCTCGATCTCCCCCTCTCTACCCAACTGAAACTGTCGACGCGGGCGGAGTTCAAATCGGTATCCCCTTATTGGCTGTTACGTTGTGGGATCGATATCAGTTGGTAAAACTCATGCCTTCGTAACTCTTTCTAAACCGCTGTGTTCTGCACCTATTCGGGGGCACCACCTTCGCAGGGCCCTTCCAGGTGGATCTCCGTCTCGACCGTGGTCGCTCCCCCAGCCTCATCCGTCACCGTAAGCGAGACAGGGAGATCATAGGACCAGAACCAGCCGCGCTCGAAGTCATACTCACAGGTGATCTCCTCAAGTGTGAGGTAGCAATCGCCGAAATCACAGCAATCGCCGCTGGGATCCTGCCCCGAGGCAGTCCCAAACTCGCCGAAGTCCCACTCCCACGACATGATGTCGTCGCCGTTGGGATCGGCCATCCAGAGATCATCCCAGCCGAAGCCGTGCAAGTAAACTTCAACATCGACATCGACGGTAGTGCAAAGGATAACCGTGCTATCGAGGGTTGTTCCATCGAAGGTCCCGTGGATGGTGTAGGGGCCCGGCTCCACCACGTCCTCAGGCGGATACAACTCGTAATCGATGTAGACCGGTCCTTCGCAGGCGTCAAGGTCTACGGTTGCTGACCAAGAGCTATCGCCCTGCTCGGTGATCATGACGCATTCATCGCCCCAGGGACCGCCATACTCCCAGCCTTCAGGGATTGTCTCGGTCAGCTCCACCGTTCCCGTGCCCGTTATCTCGATCTCAACCTCGGCTACGCCCCAGGGCGCGAGGATCGCACTTGCTTCTTCCCCTCCGCCGCCACAGTCCCAGCTGTGGATCGTTCGCGTAACGGTGACAGAGCCGTTATTCGCCGTCTTCACAGGGTCGCCGCTGCCGTAAGTGGCCTCGCAGCTATCGCAGTCCAATTCAGACCAACTGCTCCATTCATCCGTCTCCCACCCGAAGGCAGCATAGGGCGGGACGTTGGCGATATTTACGGTCTTTGTGACCTCGCTGGCCGCCCCATCGTCGTCCGTCTCCTGGAGCGTCACCTCAACCTCGCCACGGTAAAGGAAAGTCTCGCCGTCCCTGTCCCAGAGGAAAACGACCTCCGGATTCGTGGTAGCTTCGCAGCCATCCTCCTCCTCCCAGCATTCACCATAACCATCGAAGTCCCACTCCCACTGCCGCGCTGCGATCTCATGCCAGGACTCACCGTCATGGGAGAGATCGTTGAAGGCGACCACACCAGCATCATCCGGGACTTCTGGATTCTGGCAAACCACACCACCATTGTTATCCGCGATAGTGGCAGCCGCGGCCCTCAAACCATCCTCCTCTCCCTCAGGGAGAAGATACTCACATGGAGGAAGTAAGTCATCCGGCTGCTCGAAGCTCCAGCTGAAGGCCACCACCGGCGGGACGTTTTCAATCGCCACTTCCTTCGTCACTGAATCGCTGTTACCATCGGCATCTTGCACAGTGAGGGTCACCGGATACGTGCCGTCGTCCTGGAACCAGTGGGTCGGGTTCTGCTCATCAGATGAGCCCTCATCGCCGAAGTCCCACTCCCAGGAGACTATCTCACTCCCACTCTCTTCAACATCAACGTCGCCTTCATAGACGTCGGTAGCTCCGTCGTTGTCGGTCACAGTGAGCACGACATGGTAAGTACCTGGCTCCTCGTAGTGATGGGTTGGGTTCTGCTCTTCGGAGGTTTCTCCATCGCCAAACTCCCAGTTCCATGTAATGATTTCTCCGTCCCAGTCATCTGAGGCGTCGACAAAGTGGATATCATCGACTCCTCCCTGCACAGTCGATAGGTCTTCGAAGAGGATGTCATCAAGGTCGGTCGCACCCTCCGGTTCGAAGCCCTGAGGATAGGTTCCGTGTTGCTCCTGGTATACAGACCAGTCAAAGTCGGCGCTCAACTCGCCGGCAGTTGGTTCGCTCTCCCAGGTAAAACTCGCGTCTGGCGGGACGTTTATGACATCAATCTCCTTGGTAATAGAATCGCTGTTACCATCGGCATCTTGCACAGTGAGGGTCACCGGATACGTGCCGTCGTCCTGGAACCAGTGGGTCGGGTTCTGCTCATCAGATGAGCCCTCATCGCCGAAGTCCCACTCCCAGGAGACTATCTCACTCCCACTCTCTTCAACATCAACGTCGCCTTCATAGACGTCGGTAGCTCCGTCGTTGTCGGTCACAGTGAGCACGACATGGTAAGTACCTGGCTCCTCGTAGTGATGGGTTGGGTTCTGCTCTTCGGAGGTTTCTCCATCGCCAAACTCCCAGTTCCATGTAATGATTTCTCCGTCCCAGTCATCTGAGGCGTCGACAAAGTGGATATCATCGACTCCTCCCTGCACAGTCGATAGGTCTTCGAAGAGGATGTCATCAAGGTCGGTCGCACCCTCCGGTTCGAAGCCCTGAGGATAGGTTCCGTGTTGCTCCTGGTATACAGACCAGTCAAAGTCGGCGGTCAAGCCTTTGTTACCGGGCTTAACTTCCATCGTCCACCCGGCCTCTGGAGGCCGATTTGCCACATGCACGGTCTTGGTACACGAGTCGGATAGACCGTCGTTGTCGACAACTGTGAGGGTGACGTCGTAATCACCAGGGTGCAGATAAGCGTGGTTTGCGTTCTCGGTACGGGCTTGGCCAGCATCTCCGAAGTACCAGGCATAAGCGACAATGATCCCATCCGGATCGTGTGACCGGTTATCAAACGAGATCTGGGAATACGTATACGGAGAATCAGGTGAATAGCTAAAATCGGCGATTGGAGGCTGTTGCCGCGATTCCACACTAGCGATGCTCCCAACCGTGCTTTGCCGAAAAGAATACGCGATTGTCAGATAGTCGTCTTTGGAGGTGTCGCTCGCCACGTTGGTCGCGCTCCCGGTGACGATGATCTCGCCCCTATCGGTGGTCGTAACGTCGTATGCGATGTCATCCCCATGGCCACTATCGTATACGGCGCGCCAGAGTATCTCGCCGTCGCGGCTGAAGACGATAGTGATGTAATCCTTCCCCTTGTCCGATTCAATATACCCCGTGACGACGCCGCTGTCGCGGGAACCGATCAACGGGATCTCTCCCCCGCGGAGCACGGAGATGGCCGTCGGGGTGCCAGGAAACTCCCTCTTCCACATGACACTACCGGTCCTACCGGAGATCAGCAGGACCGATTCCCCACCGATCGCCCATACGTCTCCGTCCGAATCGAGGGCGAGGTCGGCGGCGGTGAGCCCAACATCCCTTGTCCAAGCGATTTTCTCACTCTTTAGGCACGATATCCTGTTTCCCTTCGCGACGACCAGCGTCGTACCACTCGTCGCCAGCACAGTCACCCCGCGTTCGACTGTCCGTAGGCGCCTTCCCGATAGGGAGGAGAAACTGACGATCTTCCCGCCGCTCAACGCGAGCAATGTATCCTTCCCCAACAGAGCGAGTCTCTGACACCCGCTTGCGAGCGCGGCCGACCAGAGCAGATCGCCGTCCAGGCTGTAGGCGGATATCCCGTTATCTCCGCCAGTGAACACCCTCTCTCCCACGATTAGAACGCCCCGCTGCGGCACGTCCATCTCCACCCGCGCCCTCTCGCCTCCGTTCCCGTCGTAGATGACGAGGCCGCGGTTCCCCACAACGGCAACCGTTCCGTCGGAGGCATCGACCGCCCACGCCGCATCGAGGGCGTAATTGAACGGAGCCTTCCACTCTTCAACAGGCACTACCGGCTGCGCGTTGAGCGCAGACCCCACGAGGATAACGACCATCACAAGAACAAGCAGGACGCTCACCTTTCTATTCATTCTCCCTCCGTCAACGCACATAAGGATTATACCTTGAATGAGGGACATTTAGACGCGTAACGGATTTTTTACAGGGGTAGAAACTATATGAGGGTGTGGGTTTGGCTAGTGCGCTACCGCACGAGCGAGGTCGATCCTCCCCCAGCCGTAGAGGCGGTCGCGCCCGGAAGCACCGATATCGACAGCGCTTTCCTCAAGGATATGTAGCTGCGCGGGGGGCAAACCGTGCCGAGACGAAACAAGGACGGCCACGGCTCCCGAGACGTAAGCAGCGGCGAACGAGGTGCCGGAGGAGGTCGCGCACCTGCCGTCCGGAAGTAGGGAGGGAACGTCCGCCCCGGGAGCGGATAGGGAGACGGCGACGCCGTGGCTGCTGAATGGTGCAATGACATCGCCGTCGGCGGTGGCGGATACGGCGCATACGTTCCTCAACCGCGCCGGAAACATGACATCTCGGCCGCTGTTTCCCGCGCTTCCGATGACAACTACACCGTGCTCCTGCGCGTAATCGAGGCTCTGGACTACGCCCTTGGGAGGAGGTGAGTTGAAGATCAGGCTGAGGTTGATGACCTGTGCCCCGTTATCGACTGCGTAGCGAATCGCGCCCTCCACTGCGCTCCACGACCAGATCCCCCCTCGTGTGTCCGTAACACGCAGATCCATCAGGGTTACGCCAGGGGCGACGCCGAAGCGCTCATCGCCGATCAGCCCGGCGACAAACGTCCCGTGCCAATGCAGATTGCCGGAAGATGAACCGACCGGAACTCCCGAGTCGAAGTCCCAACCGTGGAGGTCGTCGATGTACCCATTGCCGTCGTCATCAACTCCATTGTCGGGAATCTCCCCACGCGCCGTCCACGCTTGCGCACCGCGGATCGATGAGAATTCTATCCCGGTGTCTATAACTGCCACGGTCACCCCCTGTCCAATGAGGGACCTCTGCCGAACCGCCTGTTCATTGATCCGTTCCAGCGCCCATGAGCCTGTAGCATCTTCCACGACACGGGGTGAGGATGACCAGGCAACCCCTCCGATGGCGCCAGATGGCGCAAAAACTGAATCAGCGACGGGGAAGAACGCCGAAACGACGACCAACAGCCAGATGCAGATACGCGTACCTTTCATAGCAACCCTCTCGTATGGATGACCTTGGCAGCCTGGCAGTCTGTTTCAGATCCATGGCTTTGCGCCCCATACGTGGGTTGCCCTTATCAAGGTACTCAAAGTGTAGCATCAATTTGCAAGGAGTACAATGTATCGGCTGTTGCCGAAGAAAGTTGACGCAAACGCATCCCACGCATTCACAGATTGTTAGAACGCTGCAAATCCAGATATCCCTGCAGGATGATGCTTGTGTGATGGCATACAACTTTCTACCATACGATGA
>CAYQFN010000088.1:0-1153 GCA_964416685.1 uncultured Thermotogae bacterium
TCGCAACGCAACTCGGATTGCCTCATCCCCGAGGTTTCCGTATCCGTAGTAGCCAGCGATGACAATCGGTGTTGCACTCATGGCAAGACGGTACCAAGGGCAGGGCGTGAAGCGCAAGGACGTTGTATATCGCATAAATGCTGCTAGAATTGCGCTCACAGAACGGAGGGTAAATGGACAACAAAGAAGCAGGGCGAATATGGAACAACAACGCGGACGCGTGGACCGAGCTGAGCCGGGCCGGGTACGACGTCTGCCGCGATACGTTCAATACGCCGACGTTCCTTGAGATTCTTCCCGACATCAATGGGCTGGAAGGGCTCGACATCGGCTGTGGCGAGGGGAACAATACTCGCCTTCTTGCGCGCTGCGGGGCGAGGATGACCGGGGTCGATATCTCCGAGCGCTTCATCGAGCATGCCCGCGCGAAGGAAGAGCAAGAGACGCTGTGGATCTCCTACCGTGTGGCCGATGCGGCTAGCCTTCCGTATCCCAGAGAGACGTTCGACTTTGCTACTGCGTTCATGAGCCTGATGGATATCCCGGAGGTCGATCGCGTCGTTTCCGAGGCATACCGCGTCCTCAAACGGGGCGGGTTCTTCCAGTTCTCCATTTTGCATCCCTGCTTTGACACCCTACATCGCAAGAAACTGCGCGATGAACAAGGCAAAGCGTATGCCTTTGAAATCGGCGGGTACTTCGAGCGCTTGCACGGCGATGTGGAGGAGTGGACGTTCGGCGCGTTGCCCGCAGAGCGACAACAGCAGGTGAGAAAGTTCAAGGTGCCGAGGTTCACGCGCACCGTGAGTGAGTGGCTAAATCTACTAATCGATGCCGGCTTCATCATCGAACGCTTCGCTGAGCCGCGGCCGAGCGATGAGGTCGTGTTGCAGTACCCCAACCTGCAATCTGCGCAGGTCTTCCCTTTTTTCCTCATCGTACGGGCGAGGAAGAAGGACTAGGGACGAAGGACAAACCGAGCCCCTCTTATGACTGTTCTACAGTATCTCCTCCTTGCAGCGCACGAGAGGCAAGATGCTGCTCGGCGTTGCAGACCAGCTGCGACGTTACAGAGGACCGTTACTCTTGTAGCGTGTGCAGCACTGTTCGCTTCTCAAACAGGCGATCTGCCACGTTGAGGCGGCAACGCGGC
>CAYQFN010000088.1:1253-7038 GCA_964416685.1 uncultured Thermotogae bacterium
GCTTCAAGAAGCATAATATGAAGGGAATTCTTGGCGGGGACAACTGGCACATCCCACCTTTACCTCACGGCAGATGCAGCATGGATAGCCGATGCGACTTGTTCGCAGACGTCGTTGCAGAATCTCTCGTCCATCGCTTCAACGAGGACGCGTACCACGGGCTGTGTCCCGGAGGGACGAACGACTAGCCTCCCCTGTGTGGCGAGGCGTTCCTCGGCTTTCTTTACGGCCGATACAACATGCGGATCAGTGATAATCTCTGCTGGTTCTGCAACGACAACATCTGCACGCGCCTGTGGGTAGAGCGGAATCTCTTCTGCCAAGTCGTGCAGCGGTGTTCGACGCTCGTGTGAGATTTCAAGCAGCTTGATCGCCGTGAGGATTCCATCTCCTGTCGGGCTGTGATCGGAGAAGATGATGTGTCCCGATTGCTCGCCTCCCAGATGAGCTCCATGGACGAGCATTGCGTGTGCAACGTGGCGATCCCCTACCGGCGTGCGTAGCATGTCGATTCCGGATTGAGCCAGGGCATGCTCCAATCCCATGTTGCTCATAACCGTGGCAACAACGATCGCTGGGTTAAGTGCCCCTCTCTGATGCATGTCCAGTGCGGCGATCCCCAGCATGTGATCACCGTCGATGGTCTCTCCAGAGGGAGAGATGAGAAGCACTCGATCGCCATCACCATCGAACGCAATCCCCAGATCGGCGTGTTGAGTGAGGACCGCTTCCCGCAATCCTTGCAGGTGCGTCGATCCGCATTTACGATTGATCCGATTGCCGTCGGGAGCGGTGTGCATCTCGACGACGCGGGCGTTGAAGTGGCGCAGCACGTGCGGTGCGATTGCCCCTGTCGCGCCATAGGCGCAATCGACAATAATCGTCAATCCGGACAGATCTATATCTTCCGTCTCGATCGTCCCCGTGAGAAAAGCGGCGTAGCGGGTGCCCGCCGCCTGTAGCGGAGAGATCGATCCTACAGACCGAGAGCGGGGTGGGAGGTTCGCGAGGGCCTGTTCGATGGCATCTTCTCTTTCGACGGTGAGCTTCATTCCCTTGCGGTCGAAGAACTTGATCCCGTTATCCTCCGGTTCGTTGTGTGAGGCGGAGATCACAGCTCCCAGATCGGCGCGCTCATCCTTGATAAGAAACGAGATTGCTGGAGTGGGAATGATCCCCGCGAGGAGGACATCGACGCCGGCGGAGGCAAACCCTGCGGCCATCGCCCCTTCGAGCATTGGACCACTGAGGCGCGTGTCCCGCCCAATGATGACTCTTCCTCCCGGCGGGATGAGGCGGGCCGCAGCGGCGCGAGCAAGGGAGAGCGCGAGTTCAGCGGTCACATGTTCATTCGCTCTCCCGCGCACGCCATCTGTTCCAAACAGAGTCTTCATCACAAACCCTCCCCCTATGGGGCCCACCCTGTGCCGATGCTGAACATGGGGGGTCCGAGTGCCAGTGGGTAGATAATCTCACCGCTGGCGGCGAGCTGAAAGTGGTCGGCAAGCGAGAAGCGATACGAGATCCCCCCGCCAAAGACGAGCGACGGAAGCATTGCCGATAGATCAAAGTACGAGATTCCCAGTGTCCCGCGCAGCAGGCTCACGCCAGCGCTCTCCTGCCCGCCGATCGCCACCTCAGCGCTCCCCAGGATGAGTGTCTTCCCATCCGGCGCAAGGAAGAGAGATCCCATCGCCCAGCCGAAGGAAAGGTGCGTACCGATATCCACTCCAACCATGAACGGCGCCTGTCCTAAGGGGATGATGATACGCAAACCAACGTAGTCAAGCCCGGCCCCGCGGGCAGGGTAAGCCATAACGACAACCGCAAACAGCACGGCAATAATCCAGGTGTATCTCATGTGTCGTAGCATCATTGTGAGTATATCCGCCTGTATGCCTCACAGGCAAATATCGCTCGGCGTGCTACGGAGATTCTAGTCGTACGATGTCGCCGATCAGCGGTTCGAAGACAGACGTTGGTACGGCATAGGAGACACGGTCACGCACGTCGGTTATCACGATTTCTCCCCTCACTCCGACCACGTCATAGGAAAGGATCTCTCCGGTGACCGGGTCGGCGATGAGATTGACGGTATCCAGAACCTGGAAGAAGTCGCCCTTGTGCACACCGTTGTTAGCACCGATGTTTATCGCGATGCGGCCGTCGGACAGAATCGCCGCTATCTGCCCTTCGTGCGAGACTACTGTCGCTGTTGCTGCCGCTCTCGCGGCGGACGATCCCCGCGCAGCGAGCACCCCTGGCGCTGCATTCTCCATCTCTGTAATGAGTTGGGACACGAGCTGGTCGAGCGCGTTGTTTGTTGCCTTGCCGACGATTGTTTCGTCAAATTGACCGCTCCCCACGGTTATTTCGTTCATCGGGGTCACCGGTCCCGTTCCCGGTTTAATCTGGAAGCTAACCGTAGCGATATAAGACGTCCCATTCCACAGCTTTGCAATATACAGCCCTGGGCTGAGCTGCACACCGCCGGGCCCACGTTGATCCCAGAACCACTCCCCGCACGCACCGGTACTGACGAATTGGTTGGCATCAAGCGTCTTTATGAACGCGCCACCGATTGTGTCGATCTCCAGACCGAACCAACCACCTGGGCCAGTGTTCTTATACCCAAAGTGAGCTGTTTCTCCGATGTAGTAATACGGTTTATTGCTGCGTAACCCGCCGGTACAAACGTTAGCGGAGGCGGGCTGAGTGGCGGAGAGGAGCTTTCCGATGTCGACGGAGAATCCGGTAGATCCACTGGCGTTCCCTTTTGCTGAAACGGCGCCAACGATCTCCGACGTGTACACGCTTACTAGCCTTGCCGACATCGCTATGTCCACCGACGCACTGCTGGCGCTGAAGAAGCCGAGACTCACCGCTTGCTGCTGCACGTTAGCTTTCGTCACCGCTCCCACGATTAGCAGGTCCGCTCCGAGGAGCTGGCCGGCAGTGATAAGGTCCGATTGAATGGCCGGATTCAGACCGCGCTCCTGCATCACAGCCTCAAGATCGCTTCGTTCGAGCACGTGCACTCCGCTCCGCACGAGGCGGCCAACCAGCTCATCGGCGATCCCTTGCCCAACATTGATCAACCCAGAGCTGCTCCGATCCTCGAACCGCGCTACGGCAACCTTGATGCTAGAGAGGGCGGAGGTTGCCGGATCGATCGAAACGGCAAAGGTGATCGTCTGTGAGTTGTTACTTTCATTGGACTCGGAGACTCTATTGAATGGCTGGTCTGCCTCTGCTGTGATCGTGTGCATTCCTGGGATCGCTAGCCAATTGATGGAGACATCCTTGCTGCGACCGGCATCGATGCCAAATGGGATGGATGGTGTATCGATCTGAATTCCATCCACCAGGATTCTCACACTGAACCGATTCTGTGCGTCACTTGTCCCGATGTTCTCTACCGTTGCGGCGATCGTAATCATCTGCCCGACGACCGGGTGTTCAGGAGAAAGGTTGATGCTGGCGATGATGAGATCGGGAGTGGCCGTACCTAATACGCATGCAAAGACGACAATTAGTAAACCAACAAACAATGTGAAACGCTTCACCATTTCCTCCTCATTGTAGAGATCGTTCGTCACTACATACACGGGCGGTGTCAAGTTGTTTCAAACATTCCTGCTATCGGCGGCGGGTTCGCGGATGGCGGTCAACGGGAGCAACAGTGCTGCCAACAGAGCGACAATAACGAGGGACATTCCGATGCCGAGTCGATCAGCCACAAAGCCGATGAGCGGGGCCAGTGCCGCGGTGATCAGGGTGGACAGTTGTGATTTGACCGAGAGGCCGGTGGCCATGGCCTGACGGGGAATCAGGTCGGCGAGATAGCCAACAAGGAGGGGCTTCCTGGCATTCTGCAACAGATACAGTCCGAGAAAACCGATGATCGAGACGACATACACTCGTGTTATCACGCCGATCCCTCCCGCCATGAGCGCGAGTATACCCAAGACGTAGATGATATTGGCCGCTTTAGTCAAGGAACGGACGCGTTGCTGGATCATTCCCGCATGAGATGCGGCAAAACTCGTTCCCAGATAAATGAAGAAGTAGATAATGCCGACCACGATCGCCACTCGCCTGTTTCCGCTCAATGAGAGCAGGATCGGTAGCGCGAGTGCCTGTGCCTGTAGCACTGGCTGTAGGTAGTCCTTGGTAGACTTCAATATAGCATCGAACGAGGCGCCGCTCAGAAGCCCGCGCAGGAGAGCCCCCTTGCGCAGCATACGAAGCGAGTTAGTTGTTGTCGAGCGGAGCTGTTCAATGATTCGGCATACACCTGTTCCCTCATGTACTACTAGTACCCCATCAAGTTCCTTTGGGTAGGAGAGCATGAGCAGCAACTCCAGGATATAAGGGACCATTGAGGCGAGAAAGACGATGCGGTAGCTTCCCGTGTGAAAGACAAGGCCGGCGGCAATCAGGGCTGCGATCGCTGATCCAAACTGCGACGCTGCGCGTGTGTGCCCGTAGTATTCCACCTTTTGATCCTCGATCCCTTTTATATGCAGGTATTCGAGGATTAGCGCCTTGTGCGTCCCAGAGCGGAACGCTTCTCCGAAGGCGAACAAGACCATCGCTAGCGCGTAGACACCAAAGTGAGGGAAAAGATAGAACAAAGCGAATGACAGAAGGTATGATGAGAATGAAGCGAGCATTGATCTGCGGCGTCCGTAGGCGTCAGCGACAATCCCTGTCGGTATTTCTAGGACGTTCGTTGCGATCTCGCGAATGGAGAACAGCGTTCCTATTTCGAGAAATGTCAGGCCCATCTCGCGGAAAAAGAGAATGAGAAACGGGTCGAAGAAACGCAGGTTCTTGAGAAACCCGTAGGCGCGGAACTTGTGGAACATCAAATCCTTGGGGATAGCCACGCCTTATCCTTCTTCGGACGTGAGAACATGTTCCAAGGCGTCAGCCACTGCGGGGTCGAGAACCTTGCCGCGCATATCTCTTATCATCTTGACGGACTTCTCGTGGCTGAATGCCTTGCGGTATGGTCGATCTGTGGAGAGAGCGTCGTAGACATCGGCTGCCGTGATTATGCGTGCGATCAGCGGGATATCCTCTCCCTTCAGTCCATCTGGGTAGCCGCTCCCATCCCAGTGCTCATGTTCGTGGCGCACGGCATCTGCCACGTGGCTGTAGATAGCCAGCCCCTCGATCAACTCCGCGCTGATCACCGGGTGCTTCTTCATTACAGTCCACTCATCGGCATCGAGCGGACCGGGTTTGAGGAGAATAGCGTCCGGGACGGCAATCTTCCCGATATCGTGTACCTTTGCCGCAACGTCGATCTTCTCTATCTCGCTCTCGGGAAGGTCCATCTCTTGCGCAATCCTTACCGCAAGCTTGGCGACGGACGTCGAATGCACGGCCGTATAGTGATCGCGTTCATCGAGGATACGTGAGATCCTCTCAAACGTCTTCCTTGCTTCCGTCTGAAGCCGCAGATAACTACGGAATGAGACGTGTACAAGAACCAGAGGGACAAGTCCCAACAAGACATGCCACACAGAAATGGAGTAGAGAACGGTAAGCAAGAGAGCCGAGGCGCAAAGCACGACATATTGGAGTAAGAACTCGCGTACGCTCTTGAGTAGCCCGTAGAAGAATCCACCCCCGCCTGACAATGACACAATCCCTCTGACTAGCGACAGGTTGGTCAATGAATAGGCGAGGAAAGCCAGAACTGCCCACACGTAGTCAGCAGGGTATTGCAGGGAGAGGGTATTGTGCCCGGAATAGCTGAGCACCAATCCAGCTA
>CAYQFN010000089.1:0-7036 GCA_964416685.1 uncultured Thermotogae bacterium
GTCGACCGAGCGCAGCGGAGATAAGGTGGTCGGGATCGGTTTCACCGCCGCTCTCAGGATGATCGGTGCGCCGTTGCTCATTCCACCCTCGATCCCTCCGGCACGATTTGTAACGCGCGTTACATTGCCCTCTTCATCCGGGAAGAGCTCATCGTGCACCTCGCGCCCTGATTTGGCTGCATTTTCAAACGCGCTTCCAATTTCGACTCCCTTTACTGCCGGGATCGAGACGAGCGCTTGAGCGAGCAGGCCGTCGAGTCGGCGGTCCCACTGGACGTGGCTTCCCAGTCCGACCGGGACGCCGGTGGCGACGACCGTGAAGACGCCGCCGAGGGTATCACCCGACTCACGCGCGGAGTCGATCGCCGAGCGCATCCTTGTTGCTGCATCCGGGTCTGGACAGCGCACGTCGCTGTTCTCGGCCAGCTGCCAGATCTCTGCCTGTGGAACGCGTGGTATCTGTGCCTTCACCGGCCCGATACGCTCGACGTAGCTCCCCACTGCGATCTCAAACTGTGAGAGGAGCTGCCTTGCCAGCGATCCGACCGCCACCCGCATAGCCGTCTCGCGGGCGCTCGCCCGCTCGAGCACCGGCCGCGCGTCGTCGAGTCCGTACTTGACCATCCCGGCGTAGTCGGCGTGCCCAGGGCGGGGGACGGTGAGCCTAGGAAGGTCTCCTGCCGCCCAACGAGCGCGCCAGTTCTCCCAATCCCTGTTCTCGATCCGCAGGGCCACCGGGGCACCGGTCGTCATTCCCGCAATCACCCCGGACAGGATCTCAACGTGGTCGTGCTCTATCTGCATCCTACCGCCACGACCGTATCCTCCCTGGCGGCGCGCAAGATCGCGATCGATCGCCTCCACGTCGACCGGAAGGCCTGCGGGAAACCCGTCCACGATCGCGGTCAGGCAGGGTCCGTGGGACTCGCCCGCACTCAAGAACCTGAGCTTAGTCATCTTCCCTCCTTCAGGGCACGCCGCATCGCATCGATCGGCGCGCTCATGCCTGTCCACAGCTCAAACGCGGCTGCTCCCTGGTGGATGAGCATCTCGATCCCTGAGATTGCTCGTGCTCCGCTCTCCTTCGCAAGCTGTAATAGGCGCGTTTCAAGAGGGTTGTACACGAGGTCAAAGACCGTGAGATGCGCGGGAATTCCGACGCCATCCGGCCAGATCGAACCGCCCACGTTAGGCCACATCCCAACCGGTGTTGCGTTCACCAACAGATTGGCACTCCTTGCCCCCTCGATGATCTGCTCTTGGTCGAGCTTGCCGGCATGAACCCTACTATCGCCGAATGACCGCATCAACTCTTGTGCGTGCGCTCGCGTGCGGCTGAGAACCGTTACCTTCTCCACACCCGCTGTCAGAAGCGCGTGCACGACCGCGCGTGCTCCTCCTCCCGCTCCGGCGATGATCGCCGTTTTACCGCTTGGATGGAATCCGCCATCGCGCAGTGAAGCGATGAACCCAGCGGAGTCTGTGTTGTGCCCGATCGTGCGCCCTCCCCCTTCGATGACGATCGTGTTCACCGCCCCGATCTGTCGGGCTTCCTGGGAGAGATTGTCCAGCAGCGGAAGCACCGCCTGCTTGTAGGGGATGGTCACGTTCGCCCCGCGGAAGCCGAGCGCGACGAGTCCGTCGATGGCGTCGTTGATCCCGCCCGGTCGCACTGGCATGGCGAGATACCTCCAATCAAGGCCCAGGGCGGAGAACGCGGCCTCGTGCATCACCGGCGACAGGGAGTGCTCGATCGGCCATCCGATCAGCCCGACTAGTTTGCTCTGTGTTTCACTCATATTCCCCTCCGATACCGCGCATCAGCTCGACGAACCCGGGGAAGGAATCATCTGCGCAGGCGATGTCGTCGATACGAGTCACCCCGTCCGCCACCAGACCGGCAACAGCCAGAGCCATCGCCAGGCGGTGATCCCCGTGCGATGAAACGGATGCTCCGTGAAGCTGAGTCGGCCCCTGCACGATGAAGCCATCGATGGTCGGCTCGATGCTCGCCCCGAGCTTCCTGAGCTCCTTTGTGGCGGTGGCGATGCGGTCTGTCTCCTTCACGCGCAGTTCGCGCGCGTCGCGCACAACAGTCCTCCCGGTGGCCTGCGTTGCGGCGACAGCGAGGATCGGAAACTCGTCGATCATCCGCACAACGGTATCCCCGTAAATCTCGGTTGATCCAAGGAAAGCGGATTGCACCGCAAGGTCACTGACAGGCTCGCTACTCATCGTGTCGAATCCCTTCACCGCGATACTTGCTCCCATAGATGAGAGGGCATCGAGCAGCCCGGTGCGCGTCGGATTTATCCCCACCCCGCGCAGTGTGATCCTTGATCCGGGGACGATTGTCGCTGCAACGATGGGGAAGGCTGCCGAGGAGAAGTCTCCTGGAATATCGATCGAAACGGGCGAGATCTCCGATGGGGATATCGTTATAGAATCTTCGTTTGCAGTGATCCTCGCGTTCATCGCCGCGAGCATCCTCTCGCTATGATCGCGGGTTGGGCCGGGCTCGCGCACGCTGGTCGGAGAATCTGCGTACAGGCCGGCGAGCAGGAGCGCACTCTTCACCTGGGCGCTCGCGATCGGCATGTCGTAGGTGATCCCGTGCAGTCCGCCTCCTCTTATCACAAGCGGGGCGTGTCCATTGTCGGTCTCGATCCTTGCTCCCATCGCTGTCAGCGGCTCAACGATCCGGCCCATCGGGCGGGCTCGCAGCTGTTCTTGCCCTGTGAGCACGCTCTCAAACGGTTGCCCAGCCAGGATTCCGGTGAGCAGGCGCATCGCCGTCCCCGATCTCACACAGTCGAGAGGGGACTTCGCCGGCAGGAGGCCGTGGCGACCGTGCCCGTGCACGACGAGTCTTCCATCGAGCCGTTCCACCGTGATCCCAAGGCTGCGGACGCAGGTCAGGGTCGCCAAGGAGTCGTTGCTGGCAAGAAACCCGGTGATCGAGCTCGTTCCATCGGCTATCGCCGCGAGCAGCAGCGCGCGGTGAGAGATCGACTTGTCGCCCGGTACGCGTAGTTCTCCACGCAGCGGACCGCTCTTGTGCACGCGCAGCTCTCTCATGGGAACATCTCCATCCGCTTCTCTCTCGCGTAGGATAGTTTCATCCTGAGGCCGCGTTCGTCGGCGGTCCTGATGAGTTGAGTCAGTTGATCGAGGTGAGAAGAGTATTCCGCAAGCGCGTTAAGTATCTCTTGTCTGTTTGTCATGATGATGTCAACCATCATGTCGACGTCGCTTGCCGCGACGCGGGAGGTATCGCGATACCCGCCCGCCACGATCTCCCACGCCGCTTCATCCTGCGAGGTGGTGGCATCGGCCGCTGCGACGAGCGAGCACGCCAACAGGTAAGGAAGGTGGCTGAGGGTAGCGACCAAGAAGTCGTGCCGGTGAGGGTCGTCGAGGATCAGGGGGAGCGCGCCGATCGCCCGGGCGAGATCGCGGCCCGTTTCGATCGCCTGCAAGGACGTGCGGGGAAGAGGGACGAGGATGAACGTCCTTCCCTCATACAGCCCTGGATCCGCTGCGCTGATCCCCGATAGCTCCTTGCCGCACATGGGATGAGCCCCGAGCGGCTGTACGTGCGGCGGCAGGTCAGCCATCGCACGTGTGATGTCGCTCTTTGTGCTCCCCAGATCGATCAGCAACGCGTCATCCTGCAGGAGCGGGCCGAGTTCATTCACGAGCTCGATGATCGCCCTAACCGGTGTTGCCAGGACCACGATGTCGGCGCTCCCCACAGCAGGCTCCATGTCGGTCGTGCCGAGATCGATCAAACCGTCCGAAATCGCTTGCTCAACGGTCTCTTTCCGCCGCGCGATCCCTACAACAGCCCTGCACTTACCGCGCAGCGCTCCGGCGAGCGAGCCTCCCATCAGTCCGAGGCCGACTATCGCTACTTCGGACTCTCTTAGAGTTTTCATAGCGTTCTATCCACCGCCTCGGCCACGCGCTGTAATCCGTCCATCAATTCTCTGAATTGCTCCGGCCTGAGGGATTGTGCTCCGTCGGACATCGCCTCCTCCGGGTGGGGGTGGACCTCGATGATCAGCCCGTCCGCTCCAGCGGCCACCGCTGCTCGCGACACGGGCGCGACGAGCTCGCGCTTCCCTGTTCCGTGGCTGGGGTCGACGATCACCGGGAGGTGGGTGAGGAGCTTCAGCAGCGGAACTGCGTTGATGTCGATTGTGTTGCGAGTGTATGGCTCGAAGGTGCGGATCCCTCGCTCGCACAGGATGACGCGGTCGTTTCCGTGTGAGAGGATGTACTCCGCTGCCATGAGCAGCTCCTCCATCGTCGACATCATTCCCCGCTTCAGCAGGACGGGGCGCTGCGCCTCGCCGACGGCATGCAGGAGCGCGTAGTTCTGCATGTTGCGAGCACCAATCTGCAGGATGTCGGCGTATGTGCTGACGAGCGGGACCATCTCCGGGGCCATCACCTCTGTGACAACGGGAAGGCCCGTCTCTTCGCGCGCTGCGGCCAACAGCTTCAGCCCCTCGGTACCGAGCCCCTGGAAGCTGTACGGTGAGGTACGCGGCTTGAAGGCTCCGCCACGCAAGGCCTTTGCTCCGGCACCCTTCACTGCATGGGCCGCTTCGAGGATCTGGTCGCGGTTTTCGACAGCACATGGCCCAGCCATCACTACTAGCTCCTTTCCTCCGACCGACACACCGTTTATCTTCACGATGGTGTCCTGAGGGTGGAACTCTCGGCTGGCCAGCTTGAACGGGCGCAGCACCGGCACGGCGCGCTCCACTCCGCTCATCCGCTCGAATTGGACCGGATCGATCGGCCGTCCGTTTCCGACAACTCCGATGATCACTCTCTCTTCCCCTTCTGATAGGTGTACGTGACAGCCGCGCTGTTCAACGCGAGCGACCACGTTGTTCACCTGTGTGTCGCTCGCGCTCCTCTTCATGATGATGATCATTTCTTCTCCTCTTCTGCCGTGTCGCTTTCTTCGATCGGTGTTGTCGCTGCGGGGTAAGAGCCAAGGAGCTTCAGAAAGAGCGAACGGCGCAGAAGCCCCATCATCGCTGCCTCGCACTCTGGGTCCTTGGCATGCCCTTCGAAATCGAGGTAGAAGATGTATTGCCACGGGCGGTTCAAGCGCGGGCGTGACTCGATCTTCGTCAGGTTGATCCCTCTACGGGAGAACTCGCCGATGCACTCAAACAGAGCGCCCGGCTGGTGGGGTGTGGTGAACACGATCGATGTCTTGCTGCGCTGGGCGCGCGGTGGGTCCTGGGTCCCCAGGAGGAAGAAGCGCGTGTAGTTGAACGGGAAGTCCTCTATGTCGCGATCAATGATCTCCAGGCCGCACAGCTTCGCCGCGCCTTCACCGGCGATTACCGCCACCTCTTCTGCCGGGTTTTCAGCCAGTGTGCAGGCGGCCGCTGCTGTGTCCTCCACCGCTTCTGGGACAAGGTTGTGCCGCACGAGGTAACGCTGGCACTGGGCGAGGGCCTGTGGGTGGGAGCGCACGCGCCTTATCGCTGAGGACCTGGATCCGGGCGCGGCGAGGAGCATGTGCCGGACGCGCAGGATCACCTCGGCGTAGATGCGCAGATCATGTTCCATCAACAACTCGTACGACTGAGCGACCGAGCCGGCGACCGCGTTCTCCACCGGGAGGATCCCATAATCGACGGCCCCTTCCTCAACAGCAGTGAAGATATCGGCAAAGGTTCGTTGTGGAACCTTTTCCGCCTCCGCGCCGAAGAACTGCTCTATTGCCTCATAGGAATAAGCCCCCGGTGCCCCTTGAAATGCGACCTTAATCATCTTTCCTCCTTCCCTGCAAGATCTGGCCGCAGTGCCGTGGCTGCTCCTAGATAAACGTGCGTAACCTGATCGATCGATCGATCGGTGTTCCATATGATGAGCACACGTACGCAGTAGGGAAGGCTGCCGGGAACGTCTATCTCCCGTGCACACATGAGGGGTGTATTGTTCCATCCCATCTCCCTCGCCGCCCGTGCCGGGTAAGCGGTATCGAGGTCGGATGTAGCGGTAAAGATTACGGACGCGATATCCTCGACCATAATACCATTGGCGGACACCATCTCCTCGAGTAGGGTCCACGTCGCCGCGATGATCGCTCGTTCGCTGTTCTCTTCTACACTCGTCGCTCCCCTCACTCCACGACAACTCATCTCTTCTCCTTTTCCAAAAAAAACAGGGCCACAGGAAAGTCCTGTAGTCCTTTTCCGGCCTTCCGTCTCTGCCCGTATTAACTAGGCGAGAACGGAGAAGCCGACTGCAAAATAGTAATAGAAGCCGAGGAAGCCGTTGTCAATTTCCAGTGTCAACTGCTCGTTAGCTTCTAACATCATAATCTGAGTATAGGGGTAATCCCCCGCGCTGTCAATGCCTAGTTGCACCACACAAAGTGAGCATGAGATGACACTTGTATCGTAATCGTATAAAGAAATCCCTTGAAACTGAGTATCCCCGTAGGAAGACTATGGGGTATTCCGCCAGTTTCATTTTGACCTGAAGGTCAAGACCGGGATCTCATTACCTTCCCTCAAATTGAAGTCGAAAGGGCAAGCTTTCGACCGGAGCTCATAAGGGACCACGCATCAACTGGCCTCTACTTTCAACTCAGCTGAGTGTCAATCATCTACGCGAGTACTTCCTAGGGCGCGGCTCCAGAGACCTCTCTCCCGTTGATGAAGAACGTCGGCGTTCTCTCCACCCCTAGCTCTTCTCCCAACCCTATCGTTGAGCGAACCGCGGATGCATAGGTCCCTGTCGTGAGGGAATCTAGAAACCGATCGTGGTCTGCCCCGGTAGCGGCGGCGATCGTTGCCAATTAATAGGGGGTAATGACGATGTTTCCTCGTACCCTGTACTGGGCGATGAGGAGGCGCTGAAACTCCCAGAACAGCCCTTGTTCCTGTGCGCAGAATGCTGCTTCAGCCGCTCGGAAGGCCGTCTCTCCGTGCACTGAAAAAAGGAATGAAGTAGAGCTTCGCCTTCCCCGTGTCGATGTAGTTCTCCTCAGATCTGCGGT
>CAYQFN010000090.1:0-6974 GCA_964416685.1 uncultured Thermotogae bacterium
TGCGACGTTCCAGATGAAGCTTACAATCATCGAATATTGCGATTGATCCATTACCTGTCTCCAGTGATTGCTCGGATGACTATCCGATACAGGCGCTCAGTCTCGTTCATCCGAAGCAAGGCAAGTGTAACCTAACCGCTGCCCCTTTCCAAACGCGGAAGTGCTGGGGAACTCGGGCGGAACTGGTTGTGCCAGGACCGATGTCAGATCTCCTCTTCTAGCATCTTAGCTAGGTTCCACAGCGGGATCACCTGGATGTCTGGACTCAATGGGTACGTTTCGGCTCCCGGATAGACGACAAAGCGTCGGGTTGGGTTGAGATCAGCGCAGGCCACATGAAATCCACGCTCTACCCGGGGCGTTAGACTACGCTTTATCTCGATTGCCCACATCCCTCCGTCGGGAAACTGGAGGAGCAGATCGATCTCCGCACCGCCACTCGTTCGGTAGAAGTATCCATCCACACCATCCGCAGCCACGGTCAGTAGGTTTTCGATCACGAATCCCTCCCAGCTTGCTCCCACCACGGGATGCGACAGGAGGGCATCTTCGTTCGGAATCGCGAGAAGCGCATGGACGATGCCGCTATCACGCACGTAGATCTTCGGCGATTTCACCAGCCGCTTTCCAACGTTGGCGCGCCATGGAGAAAGGCGACGCACGAGCAGGAGATCACTCAGTAGATCGATGTAGGAAGAGATGGTCTTGGTGTCGACTCCGAGACTGCGGGCAAGTTGTGCTGAATTCAGCAGACTGGCTTGATGATGAGCGAGCATCACCCAGAATCTACGGAGTGTTTCAGCAGGAGTCCGTCGGCCAAATTGCGGAATATCTCGCTCCAGGTAGGTGCGGATGAAGTCCTGCCGCCAGCGCAGGCTTTGCACCTCATCCTCTGCTAGGAACGCCTCGGGAAAACCACCGCGTACCCACAGCTTCCTGGACGCAGTATCACCCGGAGAGCCGGCTACTTCCAAGATGTCGAACGGATTGAGCTCTAAGTAACTGACTCTCCCAGCCAACGTTTCACCGGACTGTTTGAGCATGTCAAGTGATGCCGAACCGAGGAGAAGGTACAAACCAGAACCGTGCCCGCCACGGCGAGCCTTGTCGATCAAGCCACGTAGGCTCTGAAAGAGCCTCGGTACACGGTGTATCTCATCCAGAATCACTAAGCGGTCCAGCCGATCAGCCAGATACAGCTCCGGCTCGCTGAGACGAGCCAGATCGCTCTCGGACTCGAGGTCCAGGTAGGTGCTGTCCAGTTGCCGCGCGATCTCAAGTGATAATGTCGTCTTTCCGACCTGCCGCGGCCCCAGTAGAACCACAGCGGGCACTTCGCGCAGCCGTTGCCTAAGAGTAGGTGTCAATCGTCTCTCAATCATCCTTGCAATTATGGAGTCTGCCTCCATGATTTGCAAGGATGATCGCGATCGAGTTAGACAGACGAATGATCTTGGCAATAATTCCCCTACCTTCGTGCGAGCGACCGCGGTTCCCCGCACGGCTTGCGCTTCGAGAGGATCAACTTATGCTCATCTTGTATGAGATCGCTGCGTGTGGTTGACATATTACTGTTTGCTCTATAGCATATGCTATCTTTGGCATATGGCGAGGTGCGCAATGATAGAACGATGGGCCGAGATCTTTCACGTGCTTGGAAATCAAGATCGTTTGCGTGTTCTCTCTATCTTTCTTCACCACAACGACTGCCTCTGCGCGTGCGAGGTGGTGGATGCGCTCGATCTTCCGCAATATCAAGTGGCCAAGCATCTCTACGCCCTCAAGAAAGCGGATCTCCTTGAGAGCAGCCGTGATGGACGCTGGGCCTACTACTGTCTACACTGGACGGACGAGATCGGTGAGTTGGTCGACTTCCTTCGTGTAGCGATTCCGCGTGAGACGTGTAAGGTTGAGCTTGCGCGACTGAAGACACGCTTGGCGATGCGCCAGAATGGACGTTGCGTTATCGGCTCAAGGTTCGGCGCGGATGAGGATGATGGTTGAACCCAAGCGATTGTCTACGTTCGATCGCTATCTTTCGCTTTGGGTCGGGCTGTGTATGTTGGTCGGGATCGGTATTGGCTGGTTCTTTCCTGCTTTTCCAGCGGCGTTGAAACGGGCGGAGATTGCGCATGTCTCGATCCCGGTGGCGATTCTAATCTGGCTGATGATCTACCCAATGATGGTCCAGATCGACTTTACCAGAATCTTGGAGGCGGGGCGACGGCCGAAGGGATCTGCCCGGCCGGGTTCCTTGGTGTGAGCGACGATTGGGAGATCCCCGACCCGAAAGGGACCGGGATCGAGGAGTTTCGCAGCGTGCGCGACCTCATACGCGCGAGGGTGGAAGAACTTTTAAGAACTATGAAGGAGGATAGATGAGATCAAGATACCTTGCTTCGTTACTTGCTGTGTTGCTTGGTGGCGTCATCGCAGCGGGAGTTGTAACTGTTGCAGCACCGAAGATTCAGGTGGATAACGAGACATACGACTTCGGCAGCGTAATCGCCGGCACGTTCGTCTCCCACAAGTTCATCATCACCAACGTCGGCGATTCGCCGCTCAGTATCAAAAATGTACGCACCAGTTGCGGTTGCACGGTCGTTGATCTGCAGAAGAATATTCTCGCCCCAGGGGAGTCCGAGGAGCTGCAGGCGGATCTAAGCACGGTCGGTTATCACGGCCGGATCGAGAAGCGGATCTACTTAGAATCGGATGATCACTCAAACGCGCTTGTCACTCTGCGTCTTACAGGTGTTGTGAATCCAGCGCAACCCTACCACATAGCGATAGGCGACCTGGAGTACATGTTCTATTTACTTGTCGATCTGCGCGATGCGGATGCATATGTCGCTGCACACCTGATGGGAGCGATGAACATTCCCTACGAGCAGCTCGGGGAGTGGACCGATCGCTTCCCGAAGAAGGCGCTCGTGATCCTCTACGATGATGACGGAACGCTGAGCGACCCGGCGGCGAAGGCCTTAAACGATGAAGGCTTAACCAATGTGAAGAGCCTGATGGGCGGGCTCAACGAGTGGATGAATGTGCTCGGGGACGAATTCATCCTGCGCGCGGGAGAGTGAAGTGCGAACTTTGAGCACGGAGCGCGGAATGCTGAGAGATATCACAAATACCACGAATGGGACGAATTCCACAAATGAAGGAGTGAGGAGAAGTTTGTCGGCTGTACAGCGAGTAGTATTAGTGACATTTGGCGCATTCGTGTCATTCGTGATTGGGAGTCTTTGGCAAGCGTGGTGGGATTGAACGAGTGATAACGAGCGGGCGAGAGGTCCGAAACGACGCGCGCGGAACTCGGAACCAAGAATCTCAACTTTGAGCGCGGAACGCGAGAAAGAGATGATGAGCAAAGTTACACGTTAGGAGGAGATCGAATGATGACTAGGAAGATGGGGCAGCGGGCACCCGCAGGATTGTTTGTTCTAGTTGCTTGCGCCATGGTTCTTGGCACGTCCCTGGCAGGCTATGCCACGCAGCTTCTGCTCTTCTACGAGGATGGCTGCCCCCACTGCGCGCGCATCGAGAGCTTCCTCGAACAGATCGAGCCGGATTACCCGCAGCTTGAGATCCTCCGCTACGAGATTCACGACCCGGACGCGCACGATCTGTTGGATCGCCTCCTCTCCGCTTATGGAGCAGAGCTTGGTTCTGTCCCCATCATCTTCATCGGTGACGTAGCCATGGTCTCCGATACGTTCTACGGCCTTTCCGACTCGGCGACTGAGTCACCAGCGACGCTCAGCGGACGTGCAGCCGAGATGAAGCTTCAGCAGGTGATCGCACAGGCGATCGATGCAGATGCTCCCTCTCCCTTGATGAAGGCTGGGACAACTGAAGGAACGGGGCTAGCAGAGAAGCTGACGCTCCCTGCCGTCATCCTCGCTGCTGCTGCCGATTCCGTAAATCCGTGTACGTTTGCCGTTCTGGTCCTTCTCCTGGGAACGCTCCTCGTGGCGGGGAAGAAGGGCAAGATGTTGCAGGCAGGGCTCGCGTTCATCGCTGCCATCTACATTTCCTATTTTTTGATGGGAATCGGAATCTTCTCGGCTATTCAGGCAGCCGGTGTGCAACGCCCGTTCATCCTCGCGGTCTCCAGCCTCGCCATCCTGCTTGGCCTGTGGAACATGAAGGACTACTTCGCTTACGGGAAGTTGTTCACGATCGAGGTCCCTCAGCGATGGCGACCGCTGGTGAAGAGGATCACGTCCTCGGTCGTCTCCGTCCCAGGGGCGTTCGCCGTGGGGGTACTCGACTCCTTCTTTCTTCTTCCCTGCTCTTCTGGCCCGTACATCGCCATCCTCGCCCTCCTTTCGAAGACGACAACGAGGAGCAGCGGGCTGGGCCTTCTCCTGCTCTACAACTTGATCTTCATCCTTCCTCTGCTCATCATCACGCTGGGGGTGAGCTTTGGCTACACTACTACCGCGCGGGCGGAGAGATGGCGCTCAGCGCGGTTGGGCAAATTGCACTTGATATCGGGTATCATTATGCTCCTGCTCGGTGCGGGGATGATTATCGCTGTGCAACTGGGATATATGTAGGAGGGTTCGATGACGAGGAAGGGAACATGGTCCATCGTATTGATCGGGCTGCTTATGACTGGAGTGGCCTGCTACGCGCAGGTGCAGACGCCATCACAGACGCTTTCTCCACCGGCAGGCTCGCAGAACGAACCAGCACAGGACACATCTGCGCCTTTGATTGTCGTCTTCTACGAGGATGGTTGCCATAGCTGCGAGCAGATGGAGGGGCTGCTCGATGAGCTGTTGGTCGGGCACGAGGATGTACCTGTCGCTCGCTATGAGATCAACACCCCGGGGAGCAGCGCTCTGCTCTGGAAGCTCGCCGCGCACTACGGGATCGTGGCGAGTCAGGTGCCGGTGATATTCATTGGCGATCAAGCGATCGTCGGTGCCGGCAGAGCGCAGGAGTTTAACCTGCGCACCGCTGTCGGTGACTGCGTCCAATCGGGGTGTCCGTCGCCACTCCACTATGTAGAGGTTGAAAACATGGTCCTGCATGATTTACTCATCGCGGGAGCGTTCGTTGGACTGTTCATAGCGTTACTGATCTTCCAGGGCCTGTAGAACATTGCCGCAGCCATCGCTCCAGGGATGAGATGTGCTATACTGATAACTGGAGGTGCAAGAAGGCGTGGCGGAAACTAACAGGGTGCGATTTGCTAACATATCTAACGAGCGACTGATAGAGATGTTGCGCCATGTCTCGGAGAAGAACGCCGGTTCATCCTACGTGTCTCACCTGCGAGAAGAGTTGATCGCCCGCAATATTGGTCTGGTCAAGTCAATTGCTGTTTCGTTTCTCAACTCCGGAGAGCCGCTAGATGATCTTGTTCAGGCGGGATACATCGGTCTGCTGAACGCGGTTGCCAACTTCGATCTGGCGCGCAATGTTCGTTTCTCGACTTATGCAAGTTATCTCATCAAGGGAGAAATACGCCACTACATCCGCGATAAGCACTCCGCCATCCGTATTCCCCAGTGGGTGCAGGCGATGGGGCAGAAGATGAAGGAGGTGGAGGAGGCGTTCTTCCAGGAGAACGGGCGTCCGCCGCGAATGGCAGAGATCGCTGAGAGGATGGATCTTACGGAGAAGCAGGTCATCGATCTGCTGCGCGGGCGCAGCGCGATGTCCTACGTCTCCATCGACGAGGAACGCCGCGACCAGGATCCGCACGCACCTGTGCCCGATGTTGCGAGCATGTATAAGCAAGGGGTAAAGCCGCCATCTGACATAGAGATGCGAATCGCCGTCACCATAGAGAAACTGCAGCAGATGCAGCAGCAGGTGATCAAGGGACTCTTCTACCAGGGCAAGACGCAGGCAGAGATCGGCAAGGAACTGAACATCTCACAGCGGCAGGTCTCGCGTGTGAAGGCAGAGGCGCTGCGCGAGGTTAAGGGTAAGGTGCGCACGGATAACACTGTATAGATCACGTGGGAGACTATACGTACGATTGTTTCTAGAACTAAGAAAGCCCGATCCTAGGCATAATCAAAGCAGAGAATGGACACCGACATGAACGATCTACTTAATCTGATAGGAAACTCGATCGAGAACCTGAGCCAATGCATCGGGCTCTTCGAAGCTGCACAGCCCGCTGGAGGAGTGGAGAAACTCTCATCAGTGCTAACAGAGATCGATGATTACCTGCAGGAGATCGACACCGATCCCATTATCAGGTTAGGATCCGTCGATCAACGAGAGATCGAAAGCCGCCTACACAGTATCGAAAGCGACTTGGCCTCGATCATCTCCGACTTGAGAGACCAAGAGCGTGGACAGGCGATCCACTAAGCCCGATAGCTAGTTCTGGTCGGCCGAATATCCGCTCTCAGTCCTTGTCACTTGGATCTTAGTCGTCTCCCCCGACTGCACGACGACATCTTCCAGCACGAGCGGAGGATTGCTCAGGAGAACAACGCGGTATGATCCAGGCGGAAGCTGTGGACCGGGCTCTCCAAGGACTCCATCGAAGACCTTCGCTCCCTGAGCATCGAAGACCTGGTAGCGCACAGTGATTATGCTCTGCAACGCGGTCCGCAACTGTTCGCTGCTTTGGGCGTCGTAGTACGTTCCGTGCGTCGCGTCAGCGATGTCACGCAGCTTATCCGCTGTGCCATCCTGCCCGGCAACATCGAAACCGACGACGTCAATGCGCAGATCGTAGCCAGCAGCCAGCAGGGCCTTTGCCGCATCAACCGGTTTCCCGTGACACGTCTCCTGTCCGTCGCTCACGAGGAGGATCAGCTTCTTGCCGGAGATGTTGGCGAAGTCTCCCTTCGCCTGTTCCAAAGTGTAGGCGATTGGAGTCGGTCCACCAGTGGAGATACCTGCGATTGTAGCATGCAACGCAGTGCGATCGAGCTTGGCAATGGGGACGAGAAGCTGGCTGTTCTCGCATCCACCAAAGATGCGTAAGCCGACAT
>CAYQFN010000091.1:0-2851 GCA_964416685.1 uncultured Thermotogae bacterium
GGAAGTCACTGTCCTAAACAATCACGCGCCTCCTCTCTACTCGGCGGTGAATTCTCTTTGGCATTTGTCTCCTACGAATTCAGCGCCAAGTTACCCACTCAAAATGATCAGGAACCCTGAAAAAGCTTCAGGATGTCCTGGTAGGTGACGAGAAGCATGATCCCGATTAGGATTATCAATCCAATGAAGTGAATCATCCCCTCCCTCTCCGGCGGTATCGGTTTCCCTCGCACCATCTCATACAGAGCGAATGCCGCGCGACTCCCGTCGAGAGCTGGAAACGGGATCAGGTTAAACAATCCCAGGCTGAGGCTGAGGTAGGAGAAGAGCTGCAGGAAGATCGATGGACCTTGCTTGAACCCCTCTCCCAGGAGGTTGGCGATTCCGACCGGCCCGGAGATCGCCTTGCTCGCCGCTATGCGGCGGGTGACCACATCACGCAGTCCACTGGCCATCATCGTTACATAGCCGGCAAATTGCCCCGCCCCCAGTGTAATCCCATCACTGAATCCGGGTTTGTGCATGACAACGCCTGTGTTGGCGAAGTTCACGCCCTCGATGAATGTGGACACATCGTAACCTGCGCTCACAACCTGCAGATCCACCCTTGTTCCTTGTCGGAGAACGCTCAGCGACACCGCATCCTGGGGGAGTATTGAACTCAGGCGATCAACGATCCCCATGCCAGTAGTCACCGGCATTCCTTCCACCGCGACAATGCTATCGCCGGCAGTGAGCCCGGCCCTGGCAAGAATCGACGCCGGATCGACGCTAGTGATCTCGTTTGTGTACGTTGTTGTTAGAAAGTAGGCTCCAACGACATACCTATCCTCATCGGGAAGAAACTGAGGGGTGATCGTGTAAGTCTCAATGACTCTGTCTCGCTGGATACGCATAGTGACCGGACTACCCGCCGCTCGTTGGACGATGCTCGCCAGCGAGTCGATGTCGAATACGCGATGACCGTCGACATCCAGCACCACGTCGCCGGGCTGCAGCACGCCTTCCGCCGGTTCACCCGGCACAACATCGGCCACCTGCAGAAGGGGTATGCCGAATCCCCACAGAACGATCAGTATCACCAGGAACGTCGTAAGTAAGTTTGCCGCTGGTCCAGCCAGGCTGATCAGGATTCTTATCAACGGCGGCTTATTGTACAGAAGACCGTCGGTAGGGACCTCCTGTTCCTCCTCCTGCCTGTCCTCGCCCGCAAGTTTTACGTACCCGCCAAAAGGAATTGCCCGAAGCGAGTATTGTGTCTCACTCCTCCGGAACGACACGAGCTTAGGACCAAATCCGATGGCAAATTCATGCACGTACACCCCGCTCAGCTTGGCAACGAGGAAGTGTCCTCCCTCATGCACTCCAACAAGCACAATCAATGTTCCGGCAAAGATGAGAACCGTGGTCACTTACTCTCCCTCCAACGTATGATAAGCACTCGTTTCGTCTTTTCATCGACACGCACGGCATTTGATAGCCTCTTCCCCACAACCATGATTATTCGCTCTCGATCGCACAAGAGAGGCAGCAAATCACGTTTGTAGAACGGAACTCTCGAATCGATCAGGAAGTCCTTAAGCTTCTTTGAACCAGCAAGGCCAAGCGGCGAGAAGCGATCCCCCGGTCGACGCGTGCGCATGCTCAATGGAAATGACACCTTGTCCGCATCGGCAATCTCTATATTATCGCCTTTTTCTCTCAGAGAATCGAGGCCGCCTTCCCAGGGAGCGATCGCAAGATCGAGCGCTATACCAAACTGGGGAAAGTCGGTCTCTCCGAGCGACACCTCATGTGGCGCTATCGGAGCCTGCTTGGCGTGCGGGACCGTCAAGATGAGAGCGTCCCCCTGCACGCGCGCCAGAATACGCGGAAGGTGAATCTCCCCGTGAGCACGGGGCGAAGCGATAAGGCGACACAGGGCATCAACGTGCACCTTACTGATTCCCAGCAGGTCACCGCGCACATGCTCAAGCCCGCGACGGAGGAGAGCTCGCCTGATGCCGACTGAGAGCGAGGCCAGATACTTACGATCGAGGCGAACCATCCCTTCTCTCTCCTCACTGAGAGCCTCTTTCCACGGTTGTTCCAGGAGAGCAGAGAACGCTTCCCTCTCTTCACGCATGATCTCCGCCGTACGAGAGAGGGACGCAATTAAGTTGGGGTTCAATCCCTCAAGCAGGGGGATGATCTCGTGACGGATGCGGTTACGGGTGAAGGTTATGTCAGCATTCGATGCATCCTCTCGCCAAGAAATGTTGTGTTCATGCGCGTAGGCAACAACCTCCGCGCGGGTGACATCGATCAACGGACGGACAAACGGCGGATTTGCGGGCTTAATTCCAGCAAGGCCAGCCGTACCCGCGCCGCGGATCAGGTTGAACAGCATCGTCTCAGCGCGATCGTTCGCCGTGTGTCCAAGCGCAATCTTCGCTGCACCGAGCGTCTGCGCCGTCTCCCGTAGAAACCTCATTCGCACCATCCGCGCCGCCTCCTCGATCCCCATCTTCTTTTCTCCTGCCACTGCCCGCACATCGATCGACTCGCTGATCAGTGGTAATCCGTATCCCTCGGCGAGCTGGGCTACGAAGCGCGCATCCTCCTTAGATTCTTCGCCTCGCAACCGATGGTCGAGGTGGGCCACAGCAAGATTCACACCGTATTCCTGTGCCAACCGATAGAGGATATCCAGAAGGATTGTCGAATCCACACCACCAGAGACGGCAACGAGGATTTTCTCTCTCGGTTGCAGCATCGAGTGCGAAGAGATAGTGGCGCGTACCTTTTCTGTTAGCATCACGTCACGATTGTGGCGGCAGAGAGGGACGAAGTCAACGCACGTCACCCGAGG
>CAYQFN010000091.1:2951-6883 GCA_964416685.1 uncultured Thermotogae bacterium
TCACGTCACGATTGTGGCGGCAGAGAGGGACGAAGTCAACGCACGTCACCCGAGGTTGGATTGAAAGATAGAACACATGCAAGATGATTCAGTAGGAAAGGGAGCGGAGGACGGCTGGCGTAAGCAATGACTCAATGGTTCAATCACTCAATTCAAGGTCTTGTAGAAACTTGGTCTGCGATCGGCAAAGAGGTCGTTCAGCGGGTTGAGTGCCTTGTCTGAAGCATCAGCTGGATCGATCTCCACAACTTGTGCTCTCTCCTCGGTCGGGGAAAGCGAAACGAGAATCTCGCCATGCGGAGAAACGATCTGGCTCTCGCCGGTGAAGTGGAACAGGGTATCGGTGCGTGCCTCTTCCCCTACGCGATTGGCGGTTGCTGTGAACACTCCGTTTTCCAACGCCCGTACGCGCATCGTAAGCTGAGCATACAAAGGCATGACAAGGTTCGCTGGGTGAGCGATCACCTGTGCGCCTTCAAGGGCGAGCGAGCGCGCCACCTCGGGAAAAAAGTGATCAAAGCAGATCATCATCCCCACCTTAGCCACTCCGATGTCAATAACTGAGAATGGCAGATCCCCGGGAGAGAACAGCTCCTTCTCATGGAAGAACAGGTGTATCTTGCGATAACGAGAGACCAATCCATCTGGGCCAACAAGAACGGCAGAGTTGTATACATTTTCATGATCAATCTCAGGCAAGCCCGCGCAGATGAAGGCGTCAAGTCTGCGCGCAGCCTCTGTCAGCCGAGTTGTTGTTGGGCCATCCGGTATCGGCTCGGCAAAGGATCGTGCCTCCTTGGCTGATACAAACTGATATCCCGTGGCAAACAGCTCTGGTAGGACCCACAAGTCGCTTCTCGCCTGTCCAATAACACTGATGGCCCGAGCGATGTTCTCCTCCACCGCGCCGAACTTCGGGCTAGTTTGTACGACTCCGATCCTCATATGCCAATGATACTCCCTACGTGCAAGATAGGCGAAGTGATCGAGCAACGATCATAAGAACCACTCCTTTTGCCAACCTGCTCCATCCCTGTGTGACTTGCTTTTTCGCTGCGAGAAGGGAAACTTACAGAGCCGTGTGATGTTTTCGATCACCCGTATTGGGATTGGGGGCGTAGCAATGTTGCAAGGAAGGCAAACGACATTCGCGCACAGGGCTTCTCCGGCGCGGCGATGCTCTCCTATACCGATCTTGAATACGGGGGAATCACTGAGCGAATGGCCACGTTAGAAAAAAGATTCGCTACTCGCTAAGGAGCATTTCGAGTGACAAACAAGATTGCAGAGAGGGTTTCCAGGGTTCTATTTTCCGCGGAACAGATCAGCAAACGGGCACATGAGATTGGAGAACAGATCAGTGTCGACTACGCAAATGGGGCAGCGAGGGATACGCAAAGGCGCCCCCCACTTCTCGTGTGCGTGCTCCATGGGGCGTTGGTATTCATGGCCGATTTGGCGCGTGAGATACCGACCGAGGTCGAGTACGACTTCATCTCGGTCTCTTCCTATGGAAACGGTACATCTCCCGGTGCGGTTCGGCTCGTCAAGGACCTGGAACGGCCGATTGAAGGGCGCGACGTGCTGATCGTGGAGGACATCGTCGATACCGGCTACACAATCGACTACCTCAGGCGTGGCTTCGCTGCGCGCCGGCCCGCTTCGATCCGCATCTGCACCCTGATCGACAAGGTGGCGCGACGTGAGATTGACGTGCAGGTCGATTACGCCGGTTTCCCACTCGAACAGGACGCATTCATCGTCGGTTACGGGATGGACTATCGCGAACTCTACCGAAATCTCCCGTTCATCGGAGTCTTGAAGCCGGAACACATCAGATGACAAAGCCCTTCTACACCATTGGAATCGAGAGCTCCTGCGATGAGACGGCGGTCGCTCTCCTGCGCGGTGAGAGAGAGCTTGTCGCGAACGTCATCTACTCTCAAGCCCAGATGCACGCTCGCTACGGGGGCGTCGTACCCGAGGTCGCGTCGCGAGATCACTTGCGGAAGCTGCCGTACCTCGTTCGTGATGCCATTACTGAAGCCAAGATTGACATACGCGACATCTCCCTTGTGGCCGCCACTTACGGGCCGGGGCTGGTCGGGCCACTCCTCGTTGGCCTCTCCTACGGGAAAGGGATGGCTTTCGGTCTTGGTGTGCCGTTCGTCGGCGTCAATCACCTCGAAGGGCACATCTTCGCTCAGCGGCTTTCGAATACAGAGATCGAGCCGCCGTTCATGGCGTTGATTGTCTCCGGTGGGCACACCAGCCTTGTCGATGTCGCTTCCTATGGCAAGTATCACCTCGTGGGGATGACGGTGGACGACGCGGCGGGGGAGGCATTGGACAAGGTGGGGAAGATGCTCGGGATCGGCTACCCCGCCGGTGCGGAGATCGATCGACTAGCATCCCAAGGCAATCCTACCGCGATCAACTTCCCTCGTCCGATGTCAGGATCGCCCGGGTTCGACTTCAGCTTCGCCGGCCTCAAGACAGCGGTCCTCTATCACCTGCGCAAGCACCCTCGCGAGAGGAAGGAAGACGTCGCCGCATCCTTCCTGGCGAGTGTCGTCTCGGTCCTTGCCAAGAAGTCGATCGATGCGACGAGGCGATATCATCGAAAGAACCTCGTCGTAGTCGGCGGAGTGGCGGCAAATTCCCACTTACGTGAACGCATGCAGGCTGATGGGAAGGCGAAGGCAATCACCGTCATTTTCCCTGAAATAGAATACTGCACCGACAACGCCGCCATGATCGCCGCAGCGGGGGCGTATCATCACCTTGTACTCCAAGAATCACATCCCCTGTCGCTCGGTCCACAGCCGTCCCTCTCGCTGTAAGAGACTCACGTAAGCAGCGTAAGAAGCACGGTCATCGTCACCAGATTTCCCACCGTTGTCAGCAGGAGGATCGAAGCCGTGAGGTCGGGACGTCTATCATACTGGAGCGAGAGGAGGAGAGCATTCACCGCCGTTGGCGTGCTCCCCTCGATGATCAGCACAGCGCGCAGCAGGCCGTGGATCCCCAACGCTGCGGTCAATCCCCAAGAGAGAAGCGGAGGAATAAGGAGCTTTAACACAGCGACCACCGTTGCTCGTGGCAACAACGTTGTAATCTTCACCTGAGCCAGTTGAATTCCCAACAAGAGAAGCATCACCGGGATCGTCGCTTGTGCGAGCATCTCGATCGGCTTGATCACTGAATCGGGCAAGGTCGTTCCTGTCCACCTCAGAACGAGAGCAATAATCAGTGCGTAGAACCAAGGGACGCTCACGACATTGCGCAACAGTTTTTCCATCTTCATTCCCTTCTTCCAGGACGCGATCCCCACACCGAGGATCACCTGCATCGCTGCGTGGACAACAACGTAGAGCACACCAAACTGGAAACCTTTGTTACCGAAGGCAAACAGCAAGATCGGCAACCCGTAGTTCCCGCCATTGTTAAGAAAGAGAGAGAGTGTGCCCGCAACGCGTGAATCGTCATCCCAATGCAACAGTCGAAACAACACAGACCCGATGATAAACAAAATCGTATGCAGAGAAACCACAAAGATGACAAGGCGCACAACTGCACTCTGGGAGACCTGCTGAGAATAGAGAGAGTAGAAGATCAAACACGGGCTGAGAATGTAGAAGACTACCTTAACAAGCCCATCAGACTTGATGCTAGTCAGCCTGGCCAGTAGGTAGCCACTGCCGGCGATTAGAAAAACAGGCAGCAGAACATTAACAAATACCATCGTAGTTGTGGGGGATTGTGCTTGTCCCGCTACCTCCTTGAAATCGGACACACAACGACTGTCATACAACACGCTCTTCGCAAAGGGATCAACGTTATAGCCGATCTCTAAAGCAAAAGCAACGCGCGCGGCCTACGATGCAACCGAAGATCTTTCATCGTTGCGAACGTGTCCAACAGACCAACCC
>CAYQFN010000092.1:0-6882 GCA_964416685.1 uncultured Thermotogae bacterium
TGTCTCCGAAAAGGCTGCGCATAATCGCCACTTTTTCGGATTTCATGGTAGACCCAAGCGCAACTACCACAATAAAGAGGTGTTCTTCGGAAACAAGCCTCTTGTCAAATCAACCTAAGGACTGTATCCTGTGGTTTAGATGAGAAAGCATCAGTTCAACAGGGGAGGAAAATGCGAGACAATGACGAGTACGAGGTTGATCTAAGAGATTACTTACGCGTGTTGTGGAAAGGAAAGTGGATCGTGATCATCACCTTCCTTGTAGCTGTAGTCACTGCGCTTGCCATTTCATACTCTACTCCCAAGCAGTACCAGACCCAAACGAGTCTACTACTGCTACCCCCTTTGAGCACTGAAGTAGGAGGCGAGGTGACCGGAACTGTCTTCTCACCAGAGACCTACAAGCGCTTGGCACTGGCAAGTGATCTCCTGCAAGAGGTGATTGACCAGGTTTACCCCAACGGAGGTGGAGGTAGTGTGGATAGCCTCAAGAGCCGCATGCAGGTAGACGTGGAGCAAACAGCCGCTAAGGATTTCCCAGGGCGATTTCCACTCTATCTAAGAGTGACTATTTCGGGAACCACCCCGGAGAATCTCCAGCTACTAGCTCAGGCATGGGCGGAGAAATTCACCCAACGAAACACTCAGCTCTTCTTGAGTCGTACCGCTCAGTCGTATGACTATGTAAAGCAAAGCTTCGACGAGGTAGAGCAAAGCTTGTTAGCCAAGGAAGAGGAACGAATGCTTTATCAGCAGCAGAATTCCGAACCCGTGATGGAAGCAACGGTGACAGCCCTTGAGAATGAGTACACAATGTACTTGCAGCAGCTACCCCTAAAACTAGAAGAACTTACAATCCAAGAAGCACAATTGTCTTCACTGAAGGAAGCTCTTTCGAAGCAACCGGAGCACTTTACAGTAACGCGTGGCCTATCCAACGAGGCATTGTGGAACTTCCTCGCTGCGGGCGTTTCAGCGCGTAATGTTGATTCACTTCCGTCGTTGACTGTGCGGGATCAAGTACTGAACAGTACATACGTCAACCTACAGGAGAGAGTCTCTGAAGCTGAAGCAACTGTTGAAGGATTGCGGGCTTCCGTGAAGTACCTGCAATCCAAGGTAGATCAGACAAAAGAGGCCTTTGAAGAGAGGCAGGCAGAGCTAGTAGCCGTTCAGACCCAATTAAGCAAGATGAGCCGCGACATCCAAGTGCTAGAAGACACGTACACTAGCCTGTCTGGCAAGCTGCAGCAGGCAAAGATCGCCCGGGTAGAGGGTCCGGACCCAATCAGGACTGTAGAAGCACCCTTAGTTCCGTCTCGCGCAATTGCCCCCAACAAGAAGATGAATGTGGCAGTGGCTGGCGTTCTTGGTCTATTCCTCGGAATCCTTCTTGCCTTCTTCGCACACTATATCCAATCAGGAAGGGATGACGGCAACAAGCCCTTACAGCCCCTTCACGGCAAAGACTCCGATGAGGTATCCAATCAAGCCGCCCCAGATGATAAACGCAATCTGTACTGATGATTTGGTTCTCATAGTCCTTGTATACTAGGACGTGCGTGGCCGCAAGTGTAGGAAATCGGACGCATCTGTTTTGGACAATGGTCCATGCATTAAGGGACTTGCGTACTCAACTGGTGCCGTAGTTAAGGAGGAATTCATGCGACTTGTCCGCTTTCTCGATCCAGACTCACAGCTACCCGTATCGGGTAAGCTGGAAGGGAATATGATCGTTTCGCCATCAGGTAGTCTCCCTGTGGAGGAGGCAAACCTGCTCTCTCCGTGCACACCAACGAAGATCGTCTGTGTCGGACGAAACTACGCGGCACACGCAGCGGAACTGGGTAACGAGGTGCCGGAGCGACCGCTTCTGTTCTTCAAACCGCCATCAGCGTTGATCGGCCCGAATGATGAGATTGTGCTTCCAAAGAGCAGTCTCGTTCATCACGAGGCCGAGCTGGCCGTCGTCATCGGCACTCGTTGTCGCAACGTCGCAGCACAGGAGGCAATGAGTGTTGTCCTTGGCTACACGTGCATGAACGACGTCTCCGACCGCGAGGCACAGAAGTGGGACAAGAACTGGGTGCGTGCCAAGGGGTTCGACACATCTGCACCACTTGGGCCGATGATCGTTACGCCAGACGAGATCGAAGGGCCCTTTCACGTCATGTCGCGGGTGAACGGAGAGATTCGCCAGGACGGATCAACGGCGGATTTCATCTTTCCTATCCCTGCTCTAATCGAGGAGATCACACGCTACATGACTCTCGAACCGGGAGATGTGATCGCAACAGGGACACCGTCAGGTGTTGGCCCCCTGGTTTCAGGCGACATTGTTGAGGTGGAAATCGAAGGGATCGGGGTGTTGAGAAACAGCGTCAGGTAAGTCTTAACTTGGCAGTAGCCTGTTGCAGGAGCTTGGATGACCGCACATACCGTACGCATTGCCATATCAGGTCTGGGAAACCTCGGCCGCGCTTTTGTGCAGCTGATATCCGACAAGCGCACCGACCTGCGCAAGCGGTACAGGCTTGATCTCATCCTCGTCGCGGTCGTTGATTCGCACGGAGCGGCGTATGATCCACGCGGGCTCGACCCGGATCTAATTCTTAGGACAAAGGACAGAACAGGGACGGTGGGAGGCTATCCTCAGGTGGGACGGGTTGGAATGACATCGCTCGATCTTGTGCAAGCGGTGGATGCCGACATCTGGTGCGAGGCGACGCCGGTCAACCTCGCCCGCGGAGCGGAACCTGCGATATCCTGTATCCGCGCAGCCATGGCGAGGGGGATGCATGTGGTAACGCCGAACAAGGGACCGATCGTCCTCTTCTACCAGGAGCTCCACTCGCTTGCTGCGGAGAACGGGGTATCATTGCGCTTCGGCGGAACGGTCGCTGGCGGCCTTCCCGCCTTGTACATCGGAAGGCGCGATCTGCGAGGCGCGAGGATAGATCGCATCGAGGCAGTCCCCAACCTCGTCACCGGATTCATACTCGACCTTATTGGCAATGGGAGTACGTGGGATGAAGCGATTGGACTCGCCAAGAATGAGGGCGTGCTGGAGGCAGATCCCACATGGGACCTCGACGGCTGGGATGCTGCGGCAAAGCTCGTGATCCTGGCAAACGCCGTCCTTGAGGTTCCAGCGCACCTGGAAGACGTTGATCGTACTGGCATTCTCGGCATCTCACCCCAGGACATACATTCCGAAATCGAGCGCGGTCGCAAGCTCCGCCTGTTGGCAACCGCGATTCACAGCGATTCGGGCTACTCCCTCACCGTAGCGCCACATGCACTAGCAAGCGACCATCCGCTGGGTAGCCTTGGCTCAAAGGAGATGGGAATCACTTACTACACTGATGTCTACGGCACGATCACCGGAATTATCAAAGAGGAGACGCCGCTCCCGTCGGCAGCCACGATGCTGCGTGACATCCTCGATATCACGTTAGGGACCACATTCTGATCCCATTTGCTCTCTACGTGCAGTTATGACGGCCAGGCAGATGGAGAGACTCGCAGATGCGAAGTGTGAAACGGATATTCCTTGGGACCTTAAGATAACCGACCACCGAGTACGCCACCTTAGGTAACTAGGAAGATTCCCGCACAAAAAGCCCGCAGCTTGTTCACATAATCCACATCTCTGGCTCATACCATTCAATCGGGCAAACAAGTAGAACGAACCTACTTACCTCCTTGAAGAGCAGCCCACTACGCCAGCACAGAGGGGCTCAGCAAAATGAGCCCCTCTCCCCTTTTCTCCAGGACCGTGAAGAATGATCTGCCAAAGGAACACGTGGCTCTAACAGACAAGTATCCCATCACGAAAGACGCCAAGTAGTGTCAAGGGCCGGGTAGGTTCCCCGGTCAATGCTTGGCTATGCTCCCCTCCTCCCTGCAATTGGTCTTTGGCAAGCTTTCGCTGACACTGGATAGGCCTGTCTCCCTCTTGGGTCGGGCCTGCGAGAGTCGATCAATGCGTTTCTTGAGAAGTTCACAGATGCGGGATCGACATAATAATCCGCATTGTAAGAGGCGTGAAGATCAGAGCGAGGTCAAACTGATGGCTCAATCGTTCAACAGGCCGCGGTAGAAGTCCAGGGCATGCTGTCCCCAGGTCTCGCTGACATGGCTCATCCCTTGGTTCACGAGCTGCCGCGCGCGCTCGCGGCTGATGGACATGATCCTGCCAACGTCGGCCAGGTTGTAGGGGAATCCGTCCTCGATCCCGTAGTGCAGCCGCAGAGCGAACGCCTGCCGCGCCGGAATCTTATCGAGGACTTTCTCAAGCTCATCGTGGAACAACAGCCGCAGCGCCTCGCGCTCGGGAGAGAGGGCCGATTTATCCTCGATGATGTCTTCCAGGACCTCATCCCCTTCACCAGCGAGGACGCGGTCGAGCGAGGTGATCTCGTTCACTTGCTTCTCAATCTGGCGCAGGCGTTCGACCGACATCCCCAATGCTTGGGTGATCTCTTCGTCGTTCGCGTTTCCGTCACGCCCAAGAGCACGCATCTGCTCCAGCCGACGGACGGCGCGGAACAGGTAGTCGGGAATGCGGATCATGCGTGAGTAATCGGTAAGAGCGGTGAGGATCGCCCGCCTGATCCACCACGAGGAGTAGGTGCTCAGCTTGTAGCCACGCTCGACATCGAAGTGATCGACCGCCTGGATCAGGCCAACATTCCCCTCCTGTATCAGATCAAGCAGTGGGAGACCGGCATCCGCGTACTCCTTGGCGATCTTCACAACGAGACGCAGATTGGCGATGATCAACCGCTCGCGCGCTCCATCGATGCCCTTGTCCATGGCGCGCGCCAGTGCGCGCTCTTCCTCAAGCGAAAGGACAGGGAAACGCGCGATCTCACGGTAGTAGACGTTGAGAATGTCGAACGTATCGGATGAAACAGGTTCATTCGTAGCCGATTGTTTCTCTGTCGTTTCGCTCATGTCGACGGTCTCCTTGACTGCACGGGCAAATTCTACGCGACATGGTGGGTAATCTTCAAACCGTATCCGGGAACGCAGGAGCACTAACGTCGATCACATCAAGCTCTGTGACCAGCGCGGGGACACCCAGAATCCCGCTCAGGCTGGGCGTGGTCCTTCCTTTGTCACCGGAGACGAGTTCTTTGATATACAGACCGCCTTCGCCGCGCAGAGTAAGCTCCACTTCTTGCGGGGAGGCGATCTTCGTCTGCGCATCGATCAGGCGCCGGACACGCACTAGGTCGGCACGGCGATGAGCTACGCGATGCGGCGTGCGCTGATCGATCTGCCCGATCAGTGACGAGACGGCAACGAGTAGCTTCTCTCTTTCGACCGGGGCGGCAAGGGAGACGCGAGCACGGTATGTCTTTTCCGCGTGAGTCTCCTTGACGAGGGCGACCGTATCACGGGAGACAAAGTGCAGATCACTCACTTCGACCTTACCTGCTGCTGTCTTGTTCACTCGCTCTCTCAGCGCTGCAAGGTCGAGGCTGCGCACACGCGGAGAGACCACCTCGATCACAAACGGGCGGCCGCTGCCGAGCATGCGCGCATCGATGTCCTCGCGGCCAGCACCGTGGAGATAAGCTTTCTCGGAACCGGCTGCCTCTAGAAACGGCGCAGCGATCAGCTCCTCCACCGATTCCGGATACTGCTTACCCGTGTAGTTACACACCGCACACCCTTTCCCTTTGCACACCCGGCACGGCCAGCGGGTCTGCGGAATCCCGCGCACGAGCTTTCGATAGCGGCCATAAACGTAAACAGAGCGGACTTTCAGAGTGATCGTATCGGAAGCAAGATCAATGATGTACGACAAGTGCGGGCGCTCAAAGTCAACAGTACCACGGCCAGCAAACGTCTCAAATGCCTTTCCTATCTCACGATTGAACGCATGTTTCAGCGGTTCGTAGGTATCAGTGGGAAACCGTTCGACGTATAGCTTCTCGCCCTGCATGATGCGTGGAGTTAGCCGCACACCGAACAGATAAGTATCGAACTCGATCCCCTCACTCATCGTGCTCGCTCGCTTGGCTAACTCTACAACGTGTTCGAAAGCCCCACCGCAGACCCAACAGACTCCACTCTTTCCTCGCACATTATGCATAGATAAGAGAGTACGTAACGCACGTCCACGCTCTGCATTAGCTAATCCGTGTCCCAGTTTAGCGTACGCGCGACCGAGGCACTCATCACAGATTGGCCCTGCTCGCACAATCTTTGCCGCTGTTGCTAGCGTACTGCTAATTGACTCTAACATCTCTCCATGCATAGCTCACCCTCATTTGGTTGTCTTGGACTCCTCGTGCTCCTGGCTGGCAAAGCCCTCTTACTGCCAAGGTATTCTACCTGATAAACGTGCGACGATCACTGCACTAGGACAACGCTTGACTTCTCGTGCGTTTTATGCTATAAGTAATGCACTCGATAATAGCAAACCCATACGAAAGCTGGGGACGCAAAGTTACGGGCCTAAAGGAAGGAATCCATGGTCGCCGAACCGCCGAAAGTGATGTCCAAGTTCATATTGTTGACAAGTCCGGTAATCCAACGCAATCTTACAAGTTTCCTCTGTGTTGTTTTAGAATACACAACTCGCGCTGTTCGTCTCGTTTTCTCTTTATGCCGTAGTTATCGTCTCTCTAACAACCCTTGGTATTCACATCATCATTTCTCCTTCCTCGCCGTTGCGAGTGGGCAACAGACGCCTAACAGCAAGGGATCAGTGAGCTTCTCTCGCCCGTGTGCTATCGCTCACTTAACGAGCAAAGGACGCCAAAAGGTCTTTCTTTACACGTTTGAGCGCTCTCTGCGCCTGCCTATGCCGCCGAGGCAGACAGGCCTTTGCAAGAGAACCCTTCTGTCCTTTATCACTCGTTACAC
>CAYQFN010000093.1:0-6841 GCA_964416685.1 uncultured Thermotogae bacterium
CCGAGGACCTCGGCCGCGATCTGGCCGAGGATCGTGTCCGATCCAGTCCCCAGGTCGGTGGCACCGATGAGAAGGTTGAACGATCCATCCTCGTTCATCTTGATCGTCGCCGCGCCCATGTCGATCTCCGGGATCCCCGATCCCTGCATGTGCACCGACATGCCGAGGCCATGCACCCACGAGCCCTCGCGAATCTTCTTTCCATGCTTCTCCGCCCAGCCGATCCGCTGCGCACCGATTTCGATGCATCTCTCCAGTTCGCAGCTGTCGATCACCTGCTCAACGCCTTCCCGCCCCTCACCGAGCTTGACGAATATCGGCGAGGTCTCGCCGGCCCTGATGTGATTCATCCGGCGCAGCTCAACTGGGTCGATCCCCAGCTTCTCCGCCAGCTCATCCATCGCCACCTCGAGCGGGAAGTAGCCCTGGGTCGCGCCGTAGCCGCGATAGGCGCCGGGGACGGGGAGGTTCGTGTACACGACCTTGCCGTAGAAGTGCACGTTTGGAGCTTTGTTGTACAGAGGGAGCGTCTTCGATCCAGTGTTGGAAAGGACAGTCAGCCCGTGGCTTCCGTAGGCGCCGGTGTTGGAGATCCCCTCCATCTCTAGAGCGTTCAGCATCCCGTCCTTCTTTGCTCCCAGCTTCACTCTAACCCGCATCGGGTGGCGCGTGCGTGAGGAGACGAACTCCTCCTCGCGCGTCATCTCAAGAAGCGCCGGTCGGCGCGTGCGCAGGGTGATGAATGCGGCGACCACTTCCAGGATGATCTCCTGCTTCGTACCGAAGCCACCGCCGACCCGTGGTTTGATCACGCGGATCTGGTGCACAGGGATCCCCAGCGCATAGGCGACGATCCGCCGCACGTGAAACGGAACCTGCGTGCTCGTGCGTAGCACAAGGCGATCGTCCGGTGCCAGGTAGCTCAAGACAACATGCGGCTCGATCGGCGTATGCTGCGCGTACTGCGTCTCGCACGTCGTCTCCACGATCACGTCCGACTCGGCGAATCCTCGCTCAACGTCCCCGGCCAGGATGTCGATGTTAGCGACGATGTTACGCTTGGCGTCGTAGATTCCAGTGGAATCCTCCTCCGAATGGACCACGGGCGCCCCTTCGGCGAGGGCGTCGTCGATCGACAGGACCGCCGGTAGCTTCTCGTAGGTCACCTTGATCTTCCCAAGCGCTGCCTCCGCGATCTCCGGTGTGTCCGCGGCGACTGCGGCGACCCGATCTCCGACGAAACGCACTTCCGCATCGAACATGCGCGTATCATACGGGGACGGCTCCGGGAACCCCTGCCCAGCGGTCGTGTAGCGCGTGCTTGGCGTGTTCTCGTGCGTCAGCACCAGGGCGACGCCGGGCATCGCTTCCGCCTCACGGGTATCGATGGAGACGATCTTCGCGTGCGCGTGTGGGCTGCGCAGGATCTTGACGTACAGGGTGCCGGGAAGGTCGATATCGGCCGTGAACAGTGGCTTTCCCGTGACCAGCCCGCGGCCGTCCACCTTCATCTCGCTCTTTCCGACGGTGGCGAAATTCCGCTTCTTCTCTTCCATCACTTCGCCTCCCCTGCGATCTTCTTTGCCGCGCTCTTGACCGCCTTCACCTGCTTGACGTAACCGGTGCAGCGACAGAGGTTCCCAGAGAGCGCTTCCTTTATCTCAAGCGCGCTCGGGTCGGGATTTCTGTTCAACAGGTCGTAGGTCGCCATCTCCATCCCCGGAGTGCAGTAACCGCACTGCACCGCACCCTCTTCGAGGAACGCCTCCTGGATCGGGTGGAGCTTGCCGTCCGTCTCCAGTCCCTCCGCCGTGAGGACCGTACCGCCGTCGGCCTTGGCGGCAAAGACGATGCACGATGTCACAGCCCGGCCGTTCAGCACAACCGTACACGCACCGCAGTCGCCGGATTCGCACCCCTTCTTCACGCTCTTGTACCCCTCGCGCCGCAGCAGTTCAAGGAGGGTCTCTCCGGGGCTCACTGCAAATTGCCGTTTCTCTCCATTGATAGTCAGAGTGATATCGATCATCGTCATGCTTCCACCTTCCCCGCGATCGCTTCCAGACAGCGCTTCACCCCGGCGTAGACCAGATCCTTGCGGTACTCGCCGCTTGCCCGCCGATCGTCCGCCGTCTTCGTGGTATCGCGTGCCACCTGCGCTGCCCTCTCGATCGTATCTGTGTTCAATGCCTCTCCACGCAGCACCCGTTCTGTTTGCGGCAACCGCTCACCGAGCCGCGGGGTTCCCCCAGCGGCGATGCGCACCTCGCTGCAGCGACCATCATCGACGTGCAGGTAAGCTGCGCAGTTCAACAGGGCGATGTCATAGGCCGTACGGCTGAACTTGTGGAACGCCGCGTAATCACCGGCGGTCGATGTGGGGATCGTTACGCTCGTTATGATCGAGTCGGCGAGCTCCTCGCGCGCAGCATACGCATCAGCAAGGCTCAAGGTTCGGTATTCCCCGTTGTAGAAGGTCACTTGCGCGTTGAGCACGAGGAAGAGAGGGATCACATCCGACCACGAGTGCGCGCTTGCCAGCGTACCACCGATGGTTGCGATGTTGCGCAGCAGGGGCGATCCGACCTTGCGCATCATATCTACGATCACCCCGTCGCACACTCCAGCGACGGATCCATTCTCCAACACTTCGCTCAGCGTTGCTGTTGCGCCGATCACGATACCATCCGGCCGTTCTTCAATCGAAGACAGGTTCATGGCACAGAGATCGATCAATGTTGTCACGTCGCTTGATAGGGTACGGGCGACATCCGCCCCCCCAGCGACGTAGCGGGCGGACTTGCCGCCATCGCGCAACAGGGTCAGCGCCTCCTCCGGCGACGATGGCCGGAGATAGTTTGTAACTTGACTACGGGGCACGATTCCCTCCTTATCTAGCTTGCATGTTGCCGTAAAAGACTGATCTAGACCGCTACTACGATACTGTACACCGAAGGTGCACGGTAATTCAACTTCTGTCTGCAAAGTATAGTCCCAGACTGTCATGTCTCAGCGCAGCTTCAGGTTGCAGGCAACCGCATACGTATGCCATAATAGGCATTGATCTGTGGGAGTCGTGAGAGAAGGTGAGTCAGCTTGAAGAAGATCGAGAGCTTTGGAGCGAGCTGCCCGATGGGGTGTCCAACATGCGCAACGCCGAACAATAGCATTTTGCAGGCGATCAGTGAGCTGGGCCTGGAAGTGCGTGTTGTCAATTCCAATGACATCGGCGAGGCGCAGGAGCGCGGAGTGACACGATTACCCGCTCTGGTTGTAGATGGCAAGGTAAAGGCTCAGGGGAAGGCTCTGAGTGTGGAAGAGATAAAGGACATCTTGCGTCAAACAGAAGAAGAACCTACAGGAGGAGAAGAATGAAGAGAATCTTCGTAAGCCTTGCGCTGTTGCTGGTGTTGAGCACGGTGGCGGCACTTGCTGCGCCACAGATAACAGTCGACAACGGTGTCTATGAGTTTGGCACAGCACTGGAAGGGTTCGTTGTAACGCATACATTCGTCATCACCAACGCCGGCGATCAGACGCTCGCGATCAGCAGGGTGGGTACGAGCTGCGGCTGCACAACGACAGACCTGGCAAAGAAGAGCCTCGCCCCGGGAGAGTCGGTGAATCTGGACGCCATATTCGACACCGTTGGCTACGGAGGCCGAACCGTCACAAAGATGATCTACGTGGAATCGAACGACCCAGCGACACCGAAGCTTGTCCTGCAGCTGAAGGGAACCGTCAACCGCGCGCAGCAGTACAACATCGCTTGTGGAGACCTGAACTACCTGTTCTACCTGCTAGTCGACCTGCGTGATCCCGATCTGTACGCACAGTCGCACCTCCTCGGAGCGATAAACATCCCCTACGCCGAGCTGAGCGACTGGACTGATCGCCTCCCCACCGGTGTGCTGATCATCCTCTACGATCAAGACGGGGTGCTGAGCGACCAGGCGGCCCAGATGCTTAACAAGAACGGTTTCCCAGAGGCGAAGAGCCTCCTCGGTGGGCTGAACGAATGGACACGTACATACAAGGATAAGTTCATCTTCAGCGAGAAAGACGACTAACAACGGACGATTCCCGTTGATGAGATGGCTCCATCGAGCGCCGCACATCACGTGTGGCGCTTTTCCATTCCTCTACATAATTACAGCGGAGATTACTTCAACGACATCTCGGTGGCTTTAGGGGTATAATGCGCACTCTTCACAGCCGTATTCTCCGCGATGCAGAGTGCGTGTGTTCTATTTGTCAAAGTGCTTGCTTGCAGGAGACACGCAAAATAGGCTACCCTTGATCTGGCTATGCGAAATACCACGGAAATCGATCGACTGATCGCTGCTGCCGAAGAAGAACTGGCCAGGCTCGATGCCAGCAGAGCAGAGATCATAGAGCGAATCGAGAACCTGCAGCGTGAGAAAGGACTGGGTGAGCGGGCGTCGTCCATATCTAAGCGGAACAGACTGCTCGTCACAAACCGGTCCCCGCAGGATGCGAAGATCGCTCTCTTTCGCTCGCTCTTTAGGGGGCGGGAAGACGTATATCCCAGAAGATTCGAGAGTGCGCGAACAGGTAAGCAAGGCTACCAACCGGCCTGTGGCAATGAGTGGCTGAAAGGGGTATGCAGGAAACCGGCAATTCGGTGTGGTGAGTGTGCAAATCGTGATTTCCTCCCTGTTACCGATGTAGTCATCAGAAACCATCTGTTGGGCGTGGACCCGCAAGACAGGTCACGGCGCGATTTTACGATAGGTGTCTATCCGCTCCTGCCAGATGAGACCTGTTGGTTCCTCGCGGTGGACTTTGATAAGACCACGTGGATGCAAGATGCGGCGGCATTCCTCGAAACGTGCAAGGCACATGATGTGCCGGCGGCACTTGAGCGCTCCCGCTCCGGCAACGGCGCGCATGTATGGATCTTCTTCGCGGAGCCACTCTCGGCGACGCTAGCGCGAAATCTGGGGTCGTTTATCCTGACAGAGACGCTGGAACGCCGCCCTGGAATCGGCCTTGACTCGTATGATAGGTTCTTCCCCAGTCAGAACACGCTGCCGAAGGGTGGCTTTGGGAACCTCATTGCTCTTCCGTTACAGAAGAAGCCGCGCGAGCGAGGCAACAGCCTGTTCCTGGATGAAGCGTCTATTCCCTACGCTGATCAGTGGATGTTTCTGGCGTCACTTCGGCGTATGAGCCGTGAAGAAGTGGAGATTGTTGTCGATCGGGCTGCTCAGCAAGGGCGCATAGTCGGTGTGCGAACGGCCGCCTGCGGCGAGGATGACCCAGCCCCTTGGGAGATTCCACCTTCACGGCGGCGGACGGATCCTCCCATTGTGGGGCCCTTGCCAAGGCAGGTTAGACTGGTTCTTGGCAATCAGATCTATCTGGCCAAAGAGGAGCTTCCACCCGCGTTGCAGAACCGCTTGATCCGCCTGGCCGCCTTTCAAAACCCGGAATTCTACAAGGCTCAGGCCATGCGCCTTCCCACCTTCAACAAGCCGCGGATCATCAATTGCTGCGAAGATTTTCCTCACCATATCGGACTGCCGCGCGGTTGCCTGGATGACGTCATCGAACTGCTCCAGTCACTGAAGATCGAGACAACGATCATCGATGAGCGATTTCCCGGTGACTCAATCGACCTGGATTTTCACGGCACGCTCAGGCCGGAGCAGTCGCTGGCTGCCAAGGCTATGCTAGAATATGACACCGGTGTGCTCTCCGCTACAACGGCGTTCGGTAAGACGGTCGTTGCCGCCTATTTGATTGCTGCTCGGCGTGTAAATACGCTCGTTTTGGTCCACCGGAGGCAGCTACTCGACCAGTGGGTCGCCCGGTTGAGCGGCTTTCTTGGCCTCGATCCAAAAGCGATCGGCAGAATAGGTGGGGGGACGCACAAGCCGTTGGGAACAGTCGACGTAGCAATCATTCAGAGCCTCAGCAAGAAAGGCGTGGTAGATGACATCGTCGGCAATTATGGGTATCTTATCGTCGATGAGTGCCACCACATTTCCGCACGCAGCTTCGAGATAGTAGCCCGTCAGTGTAAGGCAAAATACGTGACCGGCCTATCGGCCACTGTAACGCGAAAAGACGGTCACCATCCGATTGTCTTCATGCAGTGCGGACCGCTCAGGTATTCGGTCGATGACCGCAAGCAAGCAGTAGCCAGGCCCTTTGCGCACAAGGTGATCGTACGCAAAACCAAGTTTACGCTACCCGACAGACTCAAGGGCGACACACCACCACTCATTCACCAACTCTATTCCGCGTTGATGCACGACGAAAGCCGTAACAGGATGATCGTTGAAGATGTGCTTGCAGCTGTTGGCGCTAACCGCTCTCCGGTTGTGTTGACCGAGCGCACGGAGCACCTGGCCCTTCTTGCCGATCGACTTAGCGGCTTGATCCGCAACGTGGTCGTGATGAAAGGCGGCATGGGGCAGAAACAGCGCCGGCTCTTGGCCGAGAAGCTGTTGCGCATTTCTGATGATGAGCAACGGGTGATCATCGCCACCGGCCGCTATCTGGGTGAGGGGTTCGACGATGCACGCTTGGACACCTTGTTTCTCACTCTTCCTGTATCGTGGCGCGGAACGCTGGCCCAGTATGCTGGACGCCTTCATCGCTTGCACGATATGAAGAAAGAAGTCATCATATACGACTACGCGGACTTGGAGGTTCCGATGCTCGCCAGGATGTATCAACGACGCTGCAGCGGGTATAGGGCGATTGGCTATAAACTCACCGAGTAGGCAAAAAAACCAGCAGCAAGCTGAGGGCAATAAAGAAGGCTCCTCACGCTCCAGGCAGGTACCGGGCAGAGAGAGATCATTTCCCG
>CAYQFN010000094.1:0-6735 GCA_964416685.1 uncultured Thermotogae bacterium
GGCTCAAAGGATCCTCTTCATATCCTTGAATTGAGAGTAACCATCTTACCTTCCTATCTTGACTGACAATGTACACTACGTTCTCAATGGTTCTATCAATGTTTGTAACTGCATTAGAGCACTCTTCAAGGAATAGTGCGTGTCTGCAACCCCAGTGCTTACTGTAGTCATCAGGATAGTCAGGTATGACAATCTCATAAGGTACTCCTGACTCCCTATAGACACTCTTCATGAAGTCTACAGCATTCCAGAACTTGTTCCAAAAATCATCATCGTAGTCTACAGGAAGCTTATCTCTAGGCTTCCTCCAGTACCTGGTAACCCCAACGTCAACGAGAATGGCTTGTGGTTTAATGTGTAAGACTTCTTTGTAAGTATCTAAGTACTTACAAACCTGCTTCACATTGTAGATGTTGAACAGTAGCCAAGGGTACGGGACTAAGATGTTCTTCAAAATTGGTGGTAGTGTGTAGAGTCTTATCTTGTACCTCATCATCATGAGTATTGCAATAATAACCTTCTCAGCATTGTGAAACCTGTACAGTCCTGTAGTCTTCATGAATTCCTTGTATGTAGTATAGCCCAAATGCTTTAAGTACTTATAGACTTGCTCTTTAGAACATCCCAAGAAGTAGTTGACTAGATTGAACATCGCAGTCAACTACCTCATACGATAGTCATGCTTTAAAGAATATATCTAACTTCTTTACCTTAACTTCCTTTCTCTCAAAACCATAACATTTACCTGTAAAATAAGTTACAGGACGATCAAATTTAGTACAATATCCTAGTAATTCCTCACCAGGTCTATTTTTAGCAATCCATACCCAAGCATCATGAAGTTCTTGTTCACTCAACTCTTCTACAGGTTTGAAGAATTTACACTTTCTACAATCAACATACTTCACTTAATCACCTTTTGTTTAAGTTCTTTTTCAGATTGTTGTAAGAGTTCATTTACAGTAGTCATAGTAAGTAAGTTAAGAAGATCTTTGAGATGTAATGGTCCATATCCAGGTATCCATAGTGCTGCACCACCTTTTCTCATCTTATTTTCCCATTCTATAATTTTCATGAAGCATTTTGAATAGTGTTGGTATAATCTTATGTAGTATTTTATTGATGTTACGAAGGGGCAGTAGAAGCATCCTGATCTTCCAACTTCATCATAATGTTTAATTATTGGTAAGTTATGTTTTCTAAGATATTCATTTCTTACATTATCATCCCAATCTAAAATTGGATGTAGTACGTAGAATTGTGCTTTATGATGTTTATGATAGTATTCTCTATAGAATATTCTTCTATATCTTGATTCACTTCTTCTAATTCCAGTAATGTGTAAAATATTATGATCATTACCTAACCATTTTAAAACCTTAATAGTTAACTCATCCCAACACCAAAGACAGTGAATTCTTTTAGGAAAACCCCATCTTAAAACAAAGTATTCAAAATCCTTACCATCAATATCCTTACGAGAAACTATAAGTAAATCCAAACCCCAATCCTCACACACTTCCTTAACAAACTCAATAGTACCTGGTAATAATATTGTCTTATCAATTAAGAGAACCTTAAACCTAGAACTTGGTAAAACCCTCTTCACTAAATGAAGTGTAACAATACTATCCTTACCACCACTAAAATCAACATAAACAACATCATGCTTAGAAGCGTACTTTTCGATAAGTTTTAGAGTTTCTTCAACTATCATATTATCGCTTAAAGAAGTCTTTCTTAACTAATTCAATAATGAATATGTATTTAGGAAGTTTACCATGATGTAATTTCTTAGCTTCATTAATCCATTCTTCAGGAGTACTGAATCCTGATATCTTGTAATACTTTCTAATATTCTCCTCAGTTGTTGGTAGGATTGTACACAAAAAGCCTAGGTGTTTACCATTAATAATAACATGTCTTTGTGGTAAAGACTCATAATCTCTCATTGTAGCAACAATACCATGAGTTAGTAATTGATTTAGTGCTTTTTGTGACTTAAATCTCATTCCTTCTTCCTTCCTCTAATCTTCCTTATCTTAATGTTATCAAATTTTAATTCTAAATGTAGTATAACATCATCTACTGAAGTATCTTCATCAAGCATAATTGTTACACAATCAATTACTTTTTCAAGAGTATTCTCATCATCACACTCTATCTCAATACCTTCCAAGTACTTTAACTCTACATCCTCAGGTTCAAGATCTTCCAAGAACTTCTCAATAGCATCCTCTCTAACTTCGCTAAGATTACTACCACATGCTATAATAGTCTTAGAAGCTGAAGCTCTAATCTTATAAACTTGTATTTTCAAACCAGAACACCTAAACTACATCCAAACATCGTAAACTACTTCAAACTCATGATCACAATTAATACACTTCAGTTTAAGAGTTCCCCTCTCGTAATCAGCACCAATAATTGTGATGAAGATACTACCACACTTTGGACATTTTGGATTAGGACTTCTACTATATCTACTCGTAAAGTTCATAATCAGTACCTGTAAACTCTTCAGGTGTAATTATCTTCCTAATCTTTCTAATTGAAATATAATCAGGATCTTTACTAAGAGCAATTTCTAACTGCTTCTTTAACTCTTCAATATCTCTACACTTAGCATAATGAATACTATACTCTTTATCAACTCTAAAAGCTGTAATTATAAAAAGAGTTGAAATTAAGATCACCTTTAGAGTTGTAGGAAAACTCTTTGTTTAAATTCAGCTTTCCTACCAGGATTCCATGTTAGTAATGGTGCATAGTAGCCAATTATTCTTGACCAAATTTCTAGCTTATCACTACTACAATTTGGACAATAATCATATACTCCTGTGAATGAGTTCTTACACTCTAGACACACTGTTATTGTTGGTGTTATTGACCAGTAGACTAGACCCTTATCATAAAGTAACCTAATGAATTTCATTAAATTCTCAGTAGGTACTTCAAAACCAAAGAAGAAGTGCTTAATTACACCACCTGTGTAGAGTTTCTGAACTCTAGCCTCTACCTCAATTATTGAATCTAGTGACCACTTAGCATATGGTGGTGTATTTTGTGATGTGTAGAAGGGTACTACTACTTCCTCACCACTCTCATACTCAATACTCTTTGGTATGAATTCCCTAAATTCTGGAAACTTCTCATAGTCTAGGAGTGCAGCCCTGTATGTAGCACTTTCAGCAGGATCTTGTTCAACATTGTACATAATGTCATCCTCACTTTGGAATTCCTTAGTAACCTTGTTAATGAATTCTAAGACTTTAGTCTCAATACTAATAGCATCGTGAATATTATGCTTACTCTCCTGATTCCAGAAGTGTGGATTATTAGTAATTATTGAGACATACTCAGCAATTCCAAAGATTGCAAATGTACTAAACATACTACTGAAGAAGTTCTTATTTACTTCACCATTATCATTTAGAACGTAGTTTAGGTAGGTATGAGGCATTAGACCATACTCATAGAGTGATTTATAGTATCTATCCCTCATTATTCTCAGTATTTCCCTACCATGTTGAAGAAGTTCATAGAGTTTATCAAAGACTTTAGACTCTTCCTTACACTCAAAAGCTAGTCTTGGAAGGTTAATTCCAACTACACCAATACTACCTGTATTATCTGGTATTGCCCAAATTCCTCTAGAACAAACCTTCTCAACTACGTTATGATTGAGAATCAGTCTACAGCACATTGCATGACTTGATGTTGGTGGACAATACTTTGAGTTTAAGAAGTATAGTGAACCCCTCTCTGCTGCTAGTTTTACAAATTCATAAGCTAGTTCTGATTTGAAGAAGTTATCATTAACGTAAATTGTTAGGATTGGGAATGCGAAGGGTCTAGAATCTGCATCACCTTTAAGGAAGACTTCAATTAGTGCTTTATTAAATTCTCTAATCTCATCTAAGAATTCTGTACTACTCTCACTAATCTTCTTACCAGCATGATAAATTTCATGGTTTATAGTACACCAGTCACCTACTAAGGTCCAGTTTACGAAGAGTCCATCAGATGATAGTCTAATTGGTGTTTCTATAGTGTAAATGTAGGTTTCAATAGCATTCTTTATTTCCTTAAATGATAGTTTATCATATCTTATGAATGGTGCTGAGTACAAGTCTACAAAACTGTGAGCTATAGCACCTGTAAACTCTGCTTGTATTAAGTATCCTAACTTCATTACTTGACCTAAGAAGGATCTTAAATGTTTAGGTGGATTCATTCTAATTGTTGTTGTCTTTAACCCATGTTTTACTAATGGTTTTAGTGATAATCCGATACAGTAAGGTATTAGTACACTTCTTGGTAGTTTGTGAATGTGTATGTAGCCTTCAGTATGAAGTTTGTAGTACTTACCAAAAGTTGATAGTATTAAATCACTATTCATTAGTATCTTGTTAAGAGTATAGGTTTGTAGGTGTAGGAAGGAGTTTCTAGTATTAGCATTCTCTCTAATTAACCATGATGAGTTCTGTAAGTACTCATTTATAATGTGAGTTATCTTGTACAAGTTTAGACGTACACCTCTAAGTCAATGGTGTTTAAGATCTTTCTATAAGCTAATCTTAAAGCATTAGGTGTAATTCCAACTTCTTTTGCAATTTCATCTAATGTTAGGTTAGTATTGTAAAGTTTTGAAATTATGTATGCTGTAGAGGATAGTAGTGTTTGAATTGATGAGCTTATTCTAGTATTGTGTTTAATGTAGTTAACAATCTCATCCATTAGTGAAACCCTATCAGATAAATTATACTTCTTCAAGATATTAAAGAGTAGTAGTTTAGTCCTAATTTGGTAATACTGGTTAATATCAACACCTAACTGCTTAATAATTTCACAAACATTACAGTACTCAATCCTAACATCTAACTTCTTCAGAATTAACTTCTTAACGTACTTGTACTTCATACCGTGAATAATCATTGAAACTGCTAATACTAGTAGGATAGTCTTCTTAGTAAACCTCCAATTCTTAAATCCTAACCTCCTCATGAGGTTAGAGTACTTTGACTCTAACCTTCTAAGTAAGTAGAAGGCTGTAGTGAATACAGAATTTGGTAATTCTAGAATTTGTGAGTACTTTCTCAACAGTTTATAGTGATTATGTTTTACTCTAACTCTTAGTGGGTAAACTGATTGTTTTGAATGAAATTCATCATAGTACTTTGTTAGTGGTGGTGTGTATGCATATACTTGACTAACTACTAAACCACAGTTAGGACATACTATTTGATAATCAGGTGTTATAATTGTTAAAGTATTACATTCTGGACAGGGTATACTTTCAGTACTAAATATTAGTGGTTGATATTCAGTATCTGGTTGTGGAATCATTTTATAACAATCCTCTTTGGAGTTTTTGATAATTTAGAACCACATTTAGGGCAATAATTATAGGGTAGTAATTCCTCTAGAGATTTTAGAGGCTTACCCTTCTCAATAGAATAAGTATTAAGTAGTGTTCTACAGTTTGAGCAGAGTATTTTTATCATATTATCCCCACGAGTGACATTAACACATTAATAAGTATTTAAGGGTTTAGAATTAGTATTATGTAGTTAGCATGTTGGGGTCTGAGTACTCAGGTGAGTAGTTGGTCTCTATTCAACTCTAAAAAGTTATAAAATTGGTGAGGAGAAAGAATTCACTTGAACAAGCTATGGAACGGGTTAATGTATGCATAACTATGAGTTACTATTAGCTTTGGACACTTTTGATAATATGTACTTAATACCACAGTACTTCTCACAGTACTCAATACTCAAGTACTTCATCTTACAAACTCTACACTTACTTACTGCACAAGAGAAATCTGACACTTAAGAACACCTTCATCAAGTAGTTTGAAAATTCTTAACTTAATAGCAGCCTTAAATCTAGCAATACTAGTATAGTACTTCCTAGCCCTAGACCAGTATTTCCTTACAATCTCATCAACATTAATATTCCTAACATCCTTACCTAGAACTTCACACTTAATAATCTCATCTAGTAAACTCCTCCTAATTCTTAACAACTTGTACTTCTTAATATCTTCTTTAAAGAGTGGTTGTACTTCAACACTTACATTAATACCTAACTTCTTGTAGAATGATTTTAAGTACTTAACGTACTCATGAGGTAATCCAAAGAAGTATGCAAAGTCATGATTTTCAATTACTTCATTATTATCTAATCTTATGACTTTAACTTTATAAAATGGCATGTTTATCAATTATCATTAATCAACTACTACTAGTTTTAAAATATTTTAGAACAATTAGGATTACTGAATACTCTTATAAACGTAATACTAATGGGAGTTACTTAAAGAGAGTATGAAGGTTATTACATTTAAAGTTGATGATGAAGTTCAAAACATACTTAATGAATTACAACAAATTCTTAATGAAGATAATAGGAGTATCATTATTAGAGATGCTATAAGACTATACTATACAGTACTAAAAATACCAAAACTAAGACAGTACTTTAAAAAGTACTTAGATGCTTTAGGATTGAGAATTCCAGTTGAGGAGAGGAGAAAAAGGAGGATTAGGATAATCAAATCCTTCTACTAATTTTTTACCCATACTTATCCTATTTTAGTAATAGTCTCAAAGAAGTCCATCAGCTCATTAATTAGTTTCTGATATTCCTCAGGTGTAAGATCTTCAATATTTATGTGAATCCTCTCCTCAGGTTGTACAAACTTTAAAAGTGGACCTCTCTGAACAACTT
>CAYQFN010000095.1:0-4993 GCA_964416685.1 uncultured Thermotogae bacterium
AGCAACCGAATAGCAAGATGTGCCTCGTCTGCGGGATGAAAAATCCGCTTGGACTGAAGGCGTTCTTCTACGAACTGGAGAACGGCGAGGTGCTCGCCATCTTCCATCCTCGCGAGGAACACCAGAGCTATCCGGGGCGAATGCACGGCGGGATCGCTAGTGCTATCCTAGATGAAACGATCGGCCGTGCTGGAATGATCAAGTACGGGGAGGATATGTGGAGTGTGACACTGGAGCTTCATACCAAGTTTCGTAAGCCCGTCCCTCTGGATACGGAGCTGCGAGTTGTTGGCCGCATTACCGCTGAGAACAAACGCTCGTTCGAGGGCAGCGGTGAGATCCTGCTCTCCGATGGTACGGTGGCTGTAGAGGCTCATGGCAAGTTCCTCAAGCTCCCTATCGACAAGATAGCTGATTTCGATGTGGATGAGCAGGAGTGGAAAGTGGTGCCATCCCGCGAGGACCCCCAAGAAGTGGATCTGTGAGTGAGAAGATTGAGAGAGAATAGAAGGAAGTGACGGTTTGCCATGAAGAAGGATCTGGATGCGGTAGTGGAGAGGCTGAAGGCAGCAAAGCGCGTGCTGGTGATCGGGCACATCAAGCCGGACGGAGACGATATTAGCTCGGTCGTCACATTGGTGCTGATACTGCGCAAGCTGGGCAAGGTGGCCGAGGGGTGTATCGCCGGGGAGATCCCTTGGTTCTACAAGGATCTAGCAGATGTTTCATTGATCAAGAATGTCGATGATCTCAGGGATTATGAGTTTGACACGTCGGTTACCGTGGATGCCTCCGAGCTTTCGCGGATCGGTGATGCGGTGGAGCTGCTGAAGGGAAAGAAGCCGGATGTCACGATCGACCATCACCAGACGAACGTTGGCTTCGGTGAGATCGACTTCTACGATTCTTCCTACGCCGCTGCTGCGGTGATCATCTACGAGATCGGTAAGCAGCTTGTGGACTACGATGCGCGCCTGGCGGAGATCAACCTGCTGGGGATAGCCACGGATACCGGGTTCTTCAAGTACTCCAACACCGACTACAAGGTCTTCGCGTACGCGGCCGAGCTCGTCAAGGCCGGGGCGAGCATCCAGCGCATCTCATCTGCTGTTCTTGAGCACAGGACGCCAAACGAGGTCAAGCTTCTATCCGAGATGTTCGATAAGCTACACATCGAAGAGGACGGGAAGCTCGCGTGGTCGTACGTCTCGGCGGAGATGTTGCGGCATACCGGGTGCAACGAGGACGACGCCGGTGGTCTAGTGGGCGAGATCAGGTCGATGTACGGCGTGGAGATCGCGATCCTGTTCATCGAGTGGCCGGAGGGAGATGTGCACATCTCGTTCAGGTCAAAGAACTACGCCGATGTGAGCAAAGTAGCCCTGGAGTTCGGCGGTGGCGGGCACGTACGCGCCGCCGGTTGTAGCTGCAAGGGAGTTGACCTGGAAGAGATGATAAACAAGGTCGTAGCGAGAACAAGACAGGCGCTAAAGCCAGATAAATAGGGCTGATTGTCAGTCTTGTAAGGAGGCTGAGCCTTCGGTTTTTGGTTTACCCCTTGACATACTGCACCTCGATATCGTAACTTACTAAGTGTCGGGGCGCGAAGCCCCGTTTTTCTTTGCCAGGGGTGATTTTTCTCATTACCCGTCACTTGTTACCGATCACCGCTTCTCAGGTTGACTTATCCCCCTTTTCAGCGCACAGTTTGGTCTTGCATCCTAATCCTATAACGGAGGGAAAGTGAGCTACCGGATACTCATCCTTATTGGCGTTGTTGCAGCCCTAGTTGGCGTCCTATTCATGCTTCCGAGCAAACCACCGACTCCACCAGCGATCAGCCCGGATTGGGTGGTGCGCGCAGACGCACCGGAGTTGATCGGTGGGTACGGAGACAACCTCTGCTACGATGGAGAGGGAGTGCAGACTCTATCGGGTACCCTTAGCTTCACGCTCTCAAGGGACGGGACGGGGTCGATCGATGCCTCCGTGTCTACCACAGAGTCCAGTGGCCCCCTTCATCCCACATCGACTGGCGATCTCAGCGGGACGATCAGGATCAGGTCTCGTATCGATGCCACCTCGAAGCTGCAAGAGAACGCCACGATCAACGGGGATATCTCTGGCGGTGATCCCAACTTCCCGCAGACGAATGCGCTGCTCGCTGGGAAGGGCGCGTTTGACGTGTACGTAGATGGAAAGCTCCTTTACGAAGGCTTGCAGGGCGAGTGGTCCCTTGCCGACGCGGTGCGGCGTAGCGACGGATCGGTCCGCCAGAGCGGGCTTATCTACAGCCCACTGCTGCGAGATAAGTCAGGTTTCTCAGATCCGAAGCGAACGGAGTTCACGCTTCTTCTCCACTCGGACGTGCCTGATCCCAATAACAAACCGCCGTATTCAATCGTGCTGCACCTGGTCTTCTCCGAGGTGACGATCGAGAAACAGCCGTCTGTCACGGGAGAATAACGGGTCAGTCCACCGGATCCTGCCCCGGCTTTTCTGATGCCTCCAAAGCTGTGTCCAGCTCCACCTGCGTCTGCGTGACATCGGGAGGAGTAGTCGTCCCCTTCTTCCCCGCGAATAGAGAAGAGATGCCCCTGCGTGTCTCGAAGAACTGAGCGATGTTCTTTGCGTTTGCCGTGAGCGTGGAGAGGACGAGCTGGTCGCCTGCGCGCACTAGTTCCCCTCCCTGTGGAATGATGAGGCGCTCGCCGCTTTGGAAGATACCGACGATCAGGCAGTTGCGCGGGTAACGACGATCGTTTCCGATGTCTTGGATCGTCTTTCCTACGACATGCGATTTTTCAGGGATTGTAACGCGGATGATTGATCCCGCCCCCGCGCCGAAGTTAGCGATCTCGTAGATCTCGGGCCGCTCGATCTCCAGCACGAGCTGGTCGAGGAACAGCCCGACAACGTCGATCACCATGGTCACGCCCGCCTGTTTGTAAGCGTTAGCGTACTTGGGGTTGGCCATGCGGCTGATGATCCGTTTTGCCCCCGCGCTCTTCGCCAGCAGGCAAAACGCCAGGTTGTCCGCGCTCTGGCGCATCATTCCTACCGCCACGTCCGTTCGGTTGATCTCCGCTTCCTCCAGCGTGGCCACGTCGGTCGCGTTGCCGCAGATGGCAGGGACGCTCAATTCGGCGCTCACCATCTCGCACACATCGCGATTGAGGTCGATGGCGACCACGTCATGACGATCGGCGGCCAACCTGGCGATCAACCGCCTTCCGGCCATCCCCGCTCCAGCGATTATTACACGCATGATCCCTCCTAGCGCCACACTCGGCGCGAGAATATGAGAAGCAGCGGGAGAAGCTCCAGCCTCCCCGCAACCATCGTCAGGATGTAGAACACCTTGACGCCCGCGTTCATGGTAACATACGCTGCCGGATCGATGTAGCTCGGGCCAATGTTACTCAGAGCGGAGATCATACCCGAGAACGACTCCAGCGGGCTGAATCCGGCAAGGAGCCCGGTGATCAGGCTTCCGATTGCTGCTATGACCACCCAGGCGAAAAAGATCGCCGCTGTGCGGTAGATCTCGCGCTCGCGCATCACCTCACCATCGATGACGAACGGCACAACCTCGCGCGGCGGGCGGGAGACGAGGCGCAGTTGATGACGCATCAGCTTTCCCAAGAGACCGATTCGCCATACCTTTACTCCTCCGGCGGTCGAGCCGACGCACCCGCCGATGAACATCAGGAGTAAGAATACCTGCTTTGCGACAGGGCCGAAGAAGCTCCCTGCGATATCCTTGGTGGCGAAGCCTGTGCTTGAGGCAATCGACACCACCTGGAAGAGAGAGGCTCGTATGCGCTCGCCAAGCGGTGCCGATGTATCGCTACCGAGTGCGACGATCACGGTCGCTCCGACGATGAGCGATATCCACAGGCGAAGCTCCATATTCTTGCGCAGCGCGGAAAATCGGCGGCGGATGAGGTTCCAATGCACGAGGAAGCTCGTCCCGCCGAGGAACATGAACAGGATCAACGTGTAGTCCATCGCTACGTAGTGATAGCCACTTTGGTGGAAGTAGGCGATGCTCGCATCGTGCGAGGAGAACCCGCCGGTGGAGATCGTGGTAAGCGCGTGCACAACAGCGTCGAACGGTGACATCCCCTCGATCCACAACGCAAGCCCGCACAGAATAGTGAGAGCTGTGTAGATCGCCCACAGGATACGCAGAGAGGTGAAGACGCCGGGAGAGAAGCGCTTCGTTGTCGCCTTGTGTGATTCGCTCGATAGCAGGTTGTGTGAGATGCCACTGCTTCGTGCGATAACGAGGAACAGGGTGAAGATACCCAATCCGCCGATCCACTGCGTGAGCGCGCGCCAGAAGAGGATACTGTGCGGCAGGCCATCCAGCCCCACGAATAGCGTTGTCCCAGTTGTTGTAAACCCGCACACCGTCTCGAAGAGCGCATCGAGATAGGTGATCTTGAGCGCCAGCCAGTAGGGAACAGCGCCGATCAACGACAAGCCGAACCAACCGAGCGCCCCGATTGCCATCGCCGTCCCCTCGTTTAAGGGAGAGGGCTTGAACAAGCTCACCAGGAGCAGACCTAGAAAAGCTGCAATTGCTGCGGGGATAGCGTAAATGCGGACCGGGAACGTCACTGTCTCCGCGTACACGGCACTGATGACGAGAGGCAGGGCCTGCAGGAAGGCAAAGGCGATGAGGACGATGCCAAAATAGCGAAGGACAGTACTAAGGTTCCTCATCTGCTCTCCTCTGAACGACGTTTCCTGATCTTACCTGGATTGTGTCCGATTGAAAAGACCTTCGGGTTGTGAATGCGCGAGTATCCTGCACCCTTTGCCCGCATGAGGTGACTTATGTCGCGGGGTGAGGTGATCGTAACTCCTATCAGCCCTGTGAACAGCGTTTACATTCCTCTAGCTATCAGTACACCGCCTTTCTACCAACTGGTAGTAGTGAAAAGGGGGCTGATTTTGGCTCCCTTTTCCGATTTGCGATAGTGAT
>CAYQFN010000095.1:5093-6666 GCA_964416685.1 uncultured Thermotogae bacterium
GGAGGGGCCTCGAAAATTACTCGCTGGGTTCATCTTCCGAGGCGAACAGGCGCGGGGTCTTGTCCAGCGGCGTCACTTCAGGAACGTCCTTGCTGGCCGCGTTCAGGTCCTTAAACTTACGCGCTGAGGGCAGGAGGCGGCTCTCCAGCGACCCGACCGCCTTGTCGTAGGCGTCGACAGCCTGACCGAGGCCCTTTCCCGTCTTCTGAAAGAGGTCGAGGAAGCGCAGGATGCGCTCGTACAGTTCCTTCCCTTGCTGCGCGATCTCGCGGGCGTTCTCGGCGATCTGCTGCTGCTGCCAGCCGTAGGCGACGGAGCGCAATAAAGCAAGCAGAAGGACGGGGCTGGCGACGAAGACGTGGTGCTCGATGGCGAACTCCAACAGGCTTGGATCCTGGGAGAACGCGGCGGAGAGGCTCGACTCGCTGGGGATGAACATCACCACCATCTCCGGAGCGTGATCAAATTGGCTCCAGTATGCTTTCTTTGCCAGGTCCTGCACGCGGCTCTTCATCGCCTGCGCGTGGGCGGCGAGGAGCCTCCGCTGCTCTTCCCCCTCGGCGTTCAACGCCTCGAAGTACGATGTCATCGGTGTCTTCGCGTCCACCGGCAGGGAGCCGTTGTTTGGCAGGTGCACGATCACGTCGGGACGGCCCTCATCGGTCGACACCTGCTCGTCGAAGTCGATGTGATCACTCATCCCTGCCAACTCCATCACCCGTCGCAGTTGCAGCTCACCCCAGCGTCCGCGCACGGTCGATGACTTGAGCGCCTGTTCCAGTTTGACGGTTGTGTCCCGCAGTTGTGTCTGGTCTTGTCCCAGTTGCTGCAGGTGTTTCTCTAGGCTCTTGTACGCGCCGGCGCGCTTCTCCTCCAGCGCTCGCACCTGCACGTCCATCTTCTCCAGAGTCTTCTCCAGTGGCTCGACGAGGTTCTTCAGCTGTTCCTTGTGTGTTCCCCAGTCTCCGCGCACCTGCTTCAGGAGGGCGTCCAGTTGTTCGTGTGCCTGTTTGAGAAAGCGATCAGAGTTCGTCTCCAGTGCTTTTCCGGCCAAGGAGTCAAACGCCTCTCGCAGTTGCTTTTCGGCAGCCTGTGCCCACTGCTCCTTTTCAACGCTCGACTGTTGTAGAGTGATGAGTTCCTGCTCTTTCCCGGTGAGTTGTACCTGTAGCGATGTGATGCGCTCACTTGCGCGCAGCCGCGCCACAAGGAATCCCACCACGGCGCCGACGATTATCCCTACTGCCAAGGCCAACCACTGCATATCGATCCTCCTCGGGCTCTATCTTACCACAAGCGGTCGTCAGGCGGGAAACGATGTGTAATCTGCAATGGCGAACTTCTCGACGACGGCCTCTACAAACTTGGTCCGCACAAAGAGAACAGGGATTGCACCTGATCGCAGGAGCGTCCGCAGGGCATCCGCGTGTCCCTTGTCATCAAGCTCCAGCCGCCCCACCTCATCGAGAAAAACGATCTGATCCGTCGCGATTGCGCTCTCGATCGCGGCACGGGCAAAGACGATTGCGTCTTCAGATAGGTAGAACTTCCCGATGGGAATCCCCGGCGGATC
>CAYQFN010000096.1:0-6588 GCA_964416685.1 uncultured Thermotogae bacterium
GCCATTCGTGATCTGCATGTCCTGATTGCTCAGAATCGCAGGCTGCGTGTATACTCTAATCTCACTTTAGAAAGGAGAGACACCATGCGAAACCCATTCCTGATCGGTGAGCGGATCTACCTGAGACCCCTTGAGGAAGAGGACCTTGATCGCTGCATGAGATGGATCAACAACCCCGAGATCACTGCTAACTTGGGGCGGAGACTTCCGATGAGCCGCACACTCGAGCAAGAATGGCTCACAGGTCAGTATAAGAGCGAGAAGGGCTTCTCCCTCGCCATCGTGCTCAAGGACGGAGACCACCACATCGGAAACTGCGGCCTGCATTCGATCGACTATGTCAACCGCAACGCGGAATTCGGAATCATGATCGGCGAGAATGAGCAGTGGGGTAAGGGATACGCATCTGAAGCAGCACGGCTCATTATCAACTACGGGTTCAATCAGCTCGGAATGCACCGCATCTTCCTCCATGTGTATTCGCACAACGAGCGCGCGCAGAGGGTCTATGAGAAGGTCGGGTTCAGGCTAGAAGGGTCGATGCGCGAATCCTACTTTCGCGGTGGCCGCTACTACGATACCCTGATCATGTCGATCCTCGAGTCGGAGTGGACAGGATAATGGCCTTCTCCTTCTGGAGCGACGAGGACCACTTGTTCGTTGCCCGTCGGATAGGTTTTGGATGGAGCATCAACTTCAAATACATCGCGCGCAAGCTCGGGCTAATCAAGGGTGCCTCTCACTCCATCGATGAAGAGACGCCAAAGAGTGAGCCTTCCGCAGAGTCTCAACAAGATCGCCTCCGCAGACAGATCGAGACCTCCAAATACGAAGAGAAACGCCGCTAATTTATCGCTTGCCCCATACAACCAGAAGCACCTCGCATAGTCCAAGACTACAACGAGGCTCACATTTCGGGTATAACTAGCACAGCAAGTAGTTAGTCGAGCAGTAGAGGCAATCGTTATCAGGAAGATCATAGGAGGAGGGAGCATGGATGAACAGACTTCGCGCAAGGAACACCATTTACTCTTTAAACGATACGGGAAAAACCCCATATTGTCCCCAGAGGACTGGCCGTATCTTGCCAATGCAACCTTCAACCCGGGAGCGGCGGAACTCTCCGGAGAGACAATTCTCCTCGTGCGGGTGGAGGATATGCGCGGCTTCTCACACCTCACCATCGCTAGAAGCGCCGACGGAAAGACCGATTGGCAAATCGATAACCATCCCGCATTGAAACCGGAGGCGGAGTCGCACGAAGAACAATGGGGACTGGAGGACCCGCGCATCGTCTTCCTGGAGGAACGCGGGGAATATGCGATCACCTACGTCTCATTCTCCAGCAGCGGACCGCTCGTATCGCTCGTGATGACAAACGATTTTGAGAACTTCAACCGTGTCGGTCCGATCATGCCGCCGGAGGATAAGGACGCATCCCTCTTCCCGCGGCGGTTCAAGGGGCGCTACGCTCTCATTCACCGCCCGATCATCCGAGGAGAGGGCGACATCTGGATCTCCTTCTCCCCGGATCTCACGCACTGGGGTGACCATCGAGTACTACTCCCCACGCGGCCCGGGTGGTGGGACTCCCAGCGGGTCGGCCTGGGGACGCCGCCGATCGAGACCGATGAAGGGTGGCTCATCATCTACCACGGAATCCGCATGACCGCCTCAGGGGCCCTGTACCGTGTTGGCCTCGCCCTTCTAGACCTGGAGGAGCCGTGGAAGGTGATCAGGCGAAGCGAGGAGTGGGTGCTGGGACCGCGAGACAGGTATCAGCACGGCGGGGACGTACCGGGCGTCACCTTTCCAACCGGCGCAATCGTCGATAAGGATACGGGCCTTCTTCGGATCTACTACGGAATCGCCGACACTAGAGTCGGCTTAGCGACAGCCGATGTACGACAGCTTCTAGACTATATCCTCTCCTGCCCACAGCTGTAAGGAGGTTCATGTGGCCAGATTGCACGTCGCCATGCTTGCGCCGATCTCGTGGCGGGTCCCACCGCGTCACTATGGACCTTGGGAGTGGGTGACGAGTCTCCTCACCGAGGGCCTCATCGATCGTGGGGTGGATGTAACGCTCTTCGCCACCGGCGATTCGCTCACGAGGGCAAGGCTGCGCGCCGTGTGTCCCCATCCCTACTCCGAGGACCCGGAGGTCGATGCCAAGGTCTGCGAGTGCCTGCACATCTCCGAGGCGTTCGAACACGCTGATGAGTTCGACATCATCCACAACCAGTTCGACTTTCTCCCGCTCACTTACTCCCGCCTGGTGAAGACACCGGTGTTGACGACGATCCACGGATTCTCATCATCGAAGATCCTGCCTGTGTACAGGAAGTACAATCATCATGTGTATTACGTATCGATCAGCGACGCAGATCGCAATCCCGATTTAGACTACATCGCCACCGTCCATCATGGTATACCGGTTGAAGAGTACCCATTTTGCAGTGAACCCGATGATTACCTCCTGTTCCTGGGGCGGATTCATCCCGATAAGGGGACCCACGAAGCGATCAATGTGGCACAGCTCGCTGGTGTCAGACTGATCATCGCCGGTATCGTACAGGACGAGGAATATTTTCAGCAACAGGTCGCCCCGTATGTGGACGGGGATCGGATTCGCTACATCGGCCCGGTCGCTATGCCCGAGAAGGGAGAGTTGTTGGGCCATGCGCGCGCGCTGCTGCACATGATCAACTTCGACGAGCCGTTCGGCCTCTCCGTAGTCGAGGCGATGGCGACGGGGACGCCGGTGATCGCGATAGATCGTGGATCGATGCGCGAGCTCATTCGCGATGGGAGAACCGGGTACTTGGTTGCCGAGGAAGGAGATGCCCTAGCGAGCGTACGTAAGATCGACTCGATCGACCGCAAGGAGTGCCGTTCCTGGGTGGAGGAGCGCTTCACTCAAGGCCGGATGGTGGAAGACTACTTGAAGGTGTATCAAATAATCATGGACAAGGAGGGGAAATATGGATAATCATGATACTGTTCTAAAGCCGATAAAAGTCTCTTTTGTCTCAACTTATCCCCCGCGCCAATGCGGAATTGGAACGTTCACCCACGACCTGGCAAGAAGCATCGGGAGACTGCAGGGAGAGGCAATGGGCACAACCGAGGCCGTGCGCGTAGTTGCCCTGACCAACCGCGAAGCAAGCTACAAGTATGGCCCCGAAGTATCGTTTGAGATCCTCGCTCAACGGCGCGTCGATTACGAAGACGCGGCCGACTTTCTCAACCTGTCCACGACCGATGTTATCAGCTTGCAGCATGAATTTGGCATCTTCGGAGGGAGCGACGGATCGTATATCCTTGACCTGCTCGAAAATCTCACCAGGCCGGTCGTGACAACGCTACACACGGTGCTTGAAGAGCCGACTCGCGGACAGTTGGAGACGCTGAAATCGGTCTGTGCCCACTCCAGATCCGTGGTGGTGATGGCGAATAAGGCGATTGAACTACTGGAGAACGTCTACGATGTTCCGCGGGAGAAGATCCTGCTCATCCACCACGGGGCCCCCGATGTTCCGTTTCTCGATCCCGTCTACACCAAGGATCAATTCCAGGCCGAGGGGCGGCGGGTGATACTCACCTTTGGCCTGCTCAGTCCCAATAAAGGGATCGAGGTAGCGATCGAAGCGATCGCCTCGGTAGTGAAGGAGTTTCCCGATCTGCTGTACATCGTCCTCGGGGCAACTCACCCTGAGGTGAAGCGCCGCTTCGGCGATGTGTATCGCCTCTCACTGGAGCGGATGGTGAAGAGCCTAGGGCTGGAAGAGAATGTCGTCTTCTACGATCGTTTCGTCACACTGGAGCAACTGATCCGCTTCCTTGTGGCAGCGGACATCTACGTCACGCCGTATCTAGCCAAGGAGCAGATCACGTCTGGAACGCTCGCCTACGCCATGGCCTGCGGAAAGGCGATCATATCCACGCCCTACTGGTATGCTCAGGAACTTCTGGCCGAGGATCGCGGTCGGCTGGTCCCGTTCAACGATCATGTGGCCCTGGCTGAGGAGTTGCGCGATCTACTGAGAGATGAGCACAAGCGTGACATCATGCGTAAGCGCGCATATCAGTTTGGACGCCAGATGGTGTGGCGCCAGGTAGCAAGCTCCTACGTGGAGACGTTCCGCCGCGCGCTGCATGAACGCCGCGGGCCGATCATCGGACTGCGTACACGCGAGCGAACGATGAAGCATCACTCCCTCCCCGAGATCAAGCTCGATCACCTGCGCCTGCTGACCGATGACACGGGGATACTCCAGCACGCGTCTTTCAGCACGCCCGATCGCCGCTACGGCTACACCACCGATGACAACGCGCGCGCCCTCATCTTGACGATCATGAACTGGCAGCTGCTGGAGGACGAGAAGATTCTCCCCCTGCTGCAGAGATACCTATCCTTCCTCAATCTAGCCCTGGATGGAGAGGGAGGGCGTGTCCGCAACTTCATGAGGTACGATCGCCGCTTCATCGAAGAGATAGGATCGGAGGACAGCCACGGCAGGAGCGTGTGGGCTCTGGGAACGACCGTCGCCCACTCGCCGAGCGAGCCCATCCTGGGCCTTACAACGCGCCTCTTCCAACAGGCGCTCCCTGCCTGCGAACGCTTCACCTCACCGCGAGCGTGGGCCTACTCCATCCTCGGCATCCTCGCGTATCTGGAGCGCTTCAGCGGTGATCGGGAAGCACAGCGGGTCAATTCCATCCTCGCCAAGCGACTCCTCCGCATATTCATGGAAAACGCATCTCCCGACTGGGCGTGGGGAGAAGATATCGTCGCCTACGACAACGCCCGCCTCCCACAAGCGCTCATCGCCGCTGGCGAGTACCTCGGCAACGATGACATGCAGAAGCAGGGGCTGCGCTCGCTTCAGTGGCTTCTCAAGATCCAGACCGATGAGCAGGGAGGACACCTGTCACTCATCGGAAACAACGGTTGGCTGAAGCGCGGTGGTAAGCGGGCGCGCTTCGATCAGCAACCGCTTGATGCCCTTGCTCTTATGGACGCATGCTACACTGCGTTTCACGCAACCACCCACGAACAGTGGCTCCTCCACGCCGACCGATCGTTCGACTGGTTCCTCGGGCACAACGACATCCACAAGGCAGTGGCAAACCTTCGCACCGGAGCGTGCCACGATGGGTTGCAGGGATCCGGGGTGAATAAGAACCAGGGGGCAGAATCGACGATCGCCTGGTTGACGGCGCTCCACCTCGTTCACATTCACGGAGCAGCAGCAAACACGGTCAACAACGAGCACTCATCGATGCGCGAACTAGGAACCAACAAATAGCGAGAGTTCGCTGGTCACTGGGAGGGATATCATGAAGCGTTTCGCGGTAATCATGGCAGGAGGACGTGGCGAGAGGCTATGGCCCTTGAGCAGCAGAGAGACGCCAAAACAGTTCCTGCGGCTCCTCGGGGAACGCACGTTACTGCAGCAGACCATAGAGCGCATCGCACCAACAGTGCACAGCGAGGACACCTACGTCGTTGTCGGAAGGGAACACGTTGGCATCGTGCGTGAACAACTACCGGAGATCCCCAAGCAGAACATCATCGTCGAGCCAATGGGGAGAGGGACGGCACCCTGCGTCGGTCTAGCGGCCACTCGCCTCTCGCGGGTGGACCCAAATGGCGTGATGATCGTCCTCCCAGCCGATCACGCCATCGCCGACGAAGAGCGCTTCCTACAGTTACTGAACCATGCAGTGAGCGTCGCCGAAAGGGGCACACACCTAGTAACTCTGGGGATCACGCCCGACCGTCCGGCGACCGGATACGGCTACATCCAAGCATTCAACCCCTTTGCAACAAGCGATCTTACCGCAGACTGCGAGGTGCTGGCCGTAGAGAGATTTACTGAGAAGCCCGACCTGAAGGAAGCCGAGGGATTCCTCCAAGAAGGAGGATACTACTGGAACAGCGGGATGTTCATCTGGCGCGTCGATGCCATCCTGCGCGAGATGAAAAAGCACATGCCGAAGCTCCACGCAGCCCTGATGGAGGTAGAAAAGCATGCGCAGGCACCACACTACGAAGAAACCCTCGAGCGGATCTATGCCGAGCAGGACGCAAACTCGGTCGACTACGGTGTTCTAGAGAAGAGCGAGCACGTGTTGGTCATCCCCACAGGAGACATCGGTTGGAGCGACGTCGGGGACTGGAGCGCGCTAAGCAGGGTGCTGGAGACAGATGACGTGGGAAACCTCATCCGCGCTTCGCACATCGGCGTTGACACGTCAAACTGCACCATCCTCTCCAAGCACAGCTCAGAGAAAAGGCGTCTAGTTGCCACCCTGGGAGTGTCGGATCTCGTCATCGTTGATACTGACGATGTCCTGCTGGTGATGGACAGGTCCCGCGCCCAGGAAGTGAAGAAGATCCTCAAGATTCAAGCCATAAAGGATCAAAGCGAGAAGACTTCAAAATGAGCGCATAAGTCAGCTAGCCGCTTAGTTTCGAGTGAGCATCCACAGATCGAAGAGATGCTCCTTGAGGCGTGAACCACTCAACTGGAACTGCAAAGCCCTGGTCGAGAAGAAAGAGCATATCCGCTCTTTCATAAC
>CAYQFN010000097.1:0-6588 GCA_964416685.1 uncultured Thermotogae bacterium
GAGGATGCCGAAGCAAGTTCCGCCCGGGACACCACCCCACTGGGAGGCGTCCGTAGTGGTTTCAGCATCGCCGTCTACTCCCTGTTCTTCAATCTCTACGTAGTCTCCCTCGGGAAGAGCTCGTCTTTCCTGGGGATTCTGGTTGCCTTGCCGATGACCATGAACCTCCTGTTCGCACTTCCGGCTGGGCTCCTCGGCGACAGGATTGGGTACAAGCGCGGCCTCCTCATTGGAACGTTCCTCACGATCGCCTCTATCGTGGGGATTGCCCTGTCGAGCTCATCTTCCGGCCTGATTGCATTCTTGGCTGTGTTATTGTCTTCGGGCCTTAACAACGCGTCCCTTATGGACTGTGAAGAGCCTCAACATGAGCGGTCGCTTGCTGTAGATGCACGTAGCCCGACGGTCTAATCCTTGTTTATTGCGTAGTAGAGCCTCCCTTTGTGCACGCGCCGTGTTATCTTGTCAGCTTCGGCAAGCCGCGCTAAGTACTTCCCGACTTCCGCTGGGTTGATCCCCAACGAATCGGTGAGGTCAGCCGTAGTGCACGGGCGCACCACGAGGATGCGCAAGATCTCTGCTGAGATCTCCTCTTCACGTAGGAGCTTAGACTGCGATTTCGTCCGCTTTGGCACAACGGCGATCGTGACTCCTGGAAGGGCCTCCTCCATGCGAATACGGATCTCATCCAACTTCCCTTCCGGAATGGGATTGACAGGTTCCTCTGGCGGACGCACGCAGGTATTCAGGTTCACCTCGTGTGGTCGGATCATGCGGATCTTCTCGATGATCCCAGTGATCGCCTCTTCCGTCACGTTTGATCCATACTTCTCCGATTCGAGGAGCATTACTTCTAGCCAGATCGGCACGACGCGCGCTAGTTTACCAATAGCATCCGCGATCTCGTCGATCTCAAACCCGAGAGCAGGCCTGTTGATGCGGACAAACGTGTTCTGATCGCCGGCGTCGAGCGTCGGCAGGACAAGATCACAGCTCGCCGCGGCGTCGAATACATCTGCGCGAGTGAGTAGGGAAGAATTGGTGATGAGGGCGATCGGAATCTGCGTGAACCTTCGGATCTTCTCCACTGCCTCCCCGAGCCTTGGATTGAGCGTCGGTTCACCCGAGCCGGAGAAGGTGATGTAATCGATGTGCTCGTACTTTTCGAGAGCGCTCTTCACTTCGCCTGCGATCTCATCCGGGGTAGGAAACGGCTCTGTCACGTCCTCTGGACCGCGCACCTTAAATCGTTTCTTTCCAAGCTGGCAGTAGACGCAATCGAACGTGCAGATCAGCTGCGGAATGGGATCGATGCCAAGTGACATTCCCAACCGGCGCGATGGCACAGGACCGTAGATTATTCCCATTATTCCTCCTTGTTGCTCATGGCGATTGTCGGTTTCTCCCTACCTTCATGGAGATCTCGTTGTCCTCTCAGTACCACCGTCCCGATTTCTGCTTCGGTCTCCCGGGCGATCACCGGGCATTTCACCTTGAACAGGAAGAAGATCGGCCGCGGGATGTCGGATAATCCCTCGAAGTTGCCCTGTCCTTTGGAAATGATCAACTGTGCAGACTCAAACGCTTCTATGAACTGCGGCGAGCAGTCGGAGAGCCGAGTGCCCGGTGCGTCCGATCCGTTCGTCACTACAGTGGCTACCCGATCCAGCTCCACGTAGCGCGCATCGGCCAGGGTGACATCGTTAATCGTTGGGGCGCCGCGAGTGACAAATGTGACACTCTTTCCACGACGTATGAGCTCTTCGATGAGGATCTTGTCGCACACGATCTCCCCCGCGTTATCGCCCAAATAGAGGAGCTCGTTCACTGCGGCAAGTTTCTCCTTGAACGCGTTGTACTGGTCTTGATCGAGATTGCCCCGCAGTGCCTGACTGAACGAGTCGTTCAGTACCTGCTCGATTGAGCCATTGGCATCCATTGCCAGTTTGGGGCCGAAGTCGATGATGTTTCCCGCACCAGCAATCTTGATCGCGGTCAGCAGAGGGTCGGCCGATTCCAGCACTTGTGATTTCAGTGTCGGATACAGCTTGAGGCCAAGGTCATTCGATTCCTTCTTCACGCTCTTGTACGGATCGGTGGTGCCAGTCACCTCGCGCACAAGCCGGTGAACGATCTGCCCCATGTCGATCGGGGTGGCGTCGAGAGGAACCGTGGGGAGGAGCTTCGCCACCCGGTCGAGGACATCCCTCTGTATTACCGGATCGTCCGTTGCCATCCGCCCTGCGTCAAGCGCCTGTCGCATGAAGCACGGGAAACAATCAAGATATACTCTCACGGCGTTATCTCTTCGGCCTTACTCACGCGCCATCTTTGCCCCACACTTTGGACACACCATTTCATAGCACGGTGTTCCCACTCGATGTGGTACGCGCTCGCCACACTTCGGGCAGACGCAATACCCGGAGGGTCCGGCACCAGCCTTGTTCCCTCCCATGCGTCCCTGTCCCTGTCCACCGCGGCCACGGCCCATTCCAGTTCCTGCGCCGGCTCCCGCCGGACCCGTTCCGTCTCCTCTTGGCATAGCAACCTCCTTCAAAGATTTGATGTTCTAAGTGGACGGTGCTTCCAGTCCCGGTTGATGCGGGATTGAAGCTAAGAATTTACCATGAAGAGCGCGAAGGACACGAAGAAGGAAGATCCATGAACTGTCAATGTGGCGATTGCTGTGTAACCTCAGCAAGCTACTAGACAAGATCGTTCCTCCTCTTCCCTTCGTGCTCTTTGTGCCCTTCGTGGTGAAGCAGTCCTACCTTCCTTAGTTACCCAATTGGAAGGATAAAGACCTAAATCTGGTCTCTTCTTATCAATGCTCACGTATTAAAGCTCCTTCTCAAAGCGAGCGTAAATCTCACGCATCGCTGCTCCGGCAGGGCTCTGTTCATCCTCAACCACACTCTTTCCTTTGATCATCCGCTGCGGAACGCCGGGATCGTAGGGGATGCGCCCGATCACTGTGAGCCCCTTCTCCGCGGCGAACGCCTCCACCTGCACCGTCATTTCCTCGTTCAAATCGAATTTATTCACTACTAGATAGGCGGGGATACGGAAGTGGGTGACAACGCTCAATATCCGTTCCAAATCGTGCAGTCCGGACAGGCTTGGCTCCGTCACTAGAATCACCGCGCTGGCGCCTGTGGCCGAAGCGATCACCGGACAGCCGATCCCGGGCGAGCCATCGATGACTAGGCGCTCCGCATTTACCTCTTTGGCCAGGGTATGAGCCTTCTGCTTGACCAGAGTGACGAGTTTTCCCGATGTCTCTTCTCCGGGATACAACTCGGCGCTAGCCAGCGGGCCAAGGCGGCTCGTAGCGGTGTACCACTGACCCGATATCCTGGGCTTGAGGGTGATCGCGTCCGTCGGACAGACATAGACACACGCCCCGCAGCCCTCACAGAGATAAGGATCGATGTTGAACTGTTCGTCGATCGCGTGGAAGCGACAGACGCGGCGGCACTCCCCGCAGTTGATGCACTTGGCGTCGTCCTTCACCGCTTCGCTGGAACCCTGGAATTCCCCCTTCTCTGTGATCTCTGGATCCAGAAGGAGGTGTAGGTTCGCTGCGTCGACGTCGCAGTCCGTGAGGACCTTATTCTTGCTTAGGACGGCGAACGCGCCGGCAAGCGAGGTCTTCCCCGTTCCTCCTTTTCCGGAAAGGAATAATATGCTCTTCATGGCGTTCTCCTTCGGACGCCGGGACACGGAGAGAGGGAGACGCGGAGATTGCACATACTCACGCTTTCTGTGTTTACACCGTGACCCAACCCCTCTTTAATTCTTTGTTTCATTTGATCCTCCATCTTTGGGGTGGTTCATCATGACAACCAGTTTTTCAAGTATATTGTTGTATGCAGCTATCAACTCACTGATAAGGTGCGAATCCAAGTAGCTACATTTATCGATGAATTCCAGCCAAACCTGCGTCTCGGCTGCTTCAGCTTCCGCATCACTGAGCCTGCTCACAAAGGCTCTTGGATAGCGCCGCTTGCGCCAACCCTCGGCTATGTTTGCGCAGACGGAACGCGATGATCTTCTTATTTGATCGGTGAGCGAGTACTTCTCCTCTGGCGGGAAGTGCTTACTGGCCTCAAAAATACGCATAGATGAGTCCATTGCTAATTGGTATACTTCTAGCTCATTGAAGTGGCGGATGTTGACCATAAGCATCTTCTCTATGTGATCCCATTAAGTCCTCGTCTCTCCCCTTCTACGTGTCTTTGTCTCACTGCGTCTCCGAGTCTCTAGGTCCTCGTGTCCCAGTCACCGCATCATACAGCGCTTGGAACCGCTCCTTCCATTCCGGCATCCCATCGACAAGCGTGATCCCTTTTGAATAGAGTGTTGCGATCTCGCGCGCAAACGGGATCTTCATCGCTATTGGGATGCCCTCTTGCTCACAATACTGCTCAACACGATCATCGCCGATTCCATCGCGGTTTATCACCACGAATACGGGCACCTCGACCGATCGAGCCACGCCGACTGCCGCTTGTAGATCGTGCAGGCCAAATGGGGTCGGCTCGGTAACGAGGATGGCTACATCCGCATCCTTGATGGCAGCGATCGTAGGGCAGCCGGTTCCCGGAGGGGCATCGATGATGGCCTGCTTCTGTGGATCGATCATCCCCTTCATCTCGTGAATGATCGGGGTGGACATCGCCTCACCGACGTTTAGTAGGCCGCGGGTAAATTGGAACCCATGTGCTGTTCCCGTCTCGATCACTCCTAATTCGTGCGGATGCTCGCTGATCGCGCCCACCGGGCAGACCATCTTGCACAGGCCACACCCGTGACAGAGGTCGTTGTAGACGAGGATCTTCTTTCCTATGATGGCGATGGCGTTGAACTCGCATGCCCTGACACAGTCTCCACAACGTGTGCATAGTTCTTCATTTACCTCTGGTAGGAGCTTGTCTACGGAACGCGAATTCTCGATCTGCGGCTTCAAAAAGATGTGCGCGTTCGGCTCCTCGACGTCGCAGTCGAGAAACTGCACCGGAAACCTTTCCGAGACGGCAATGGCGAGGTTTGTCGCCACCGTGGTCTTCCCCGTACCGCCCTTTCCGCTAGCTACTGTTATTCTCATGATTACGACCTACGTCACACTCCCGTGAGCCTTTCGTAAGGGCACACGCCCCTTATCACGCTCGCTGTTGCTTAGCCAAGATGCCATTAGCAGTCAGCAATCAGTCCTCAGCTATCAGCTTACTACATCGACCTTGTCGGCCTGCTGTCATCACTGATCACTGAATCTCATCTTGGCATCCTGCCTGTCAAAGCCTGGCAGCAGACAGGCTTTTGCGTCTCTGCGAGAGGCACGCTTTTCCCCACGTTCAAACTTGCATCTCTCATTCTGAGTTTCGCGTTCCGCCTTTCGCATTTGGATCACCTGTCACCAATCACTCAATCATCAAATTACTAGATTCCTCTTCCTCCGCCTCCTCCGTGACGTGCGCCGGTTGCCCCACCAGAGCGTGTTAGTTTGCCGGTGCTGAAAGCATCCAGTGCTTCCTTTACCGTTCCTGTGGCCCCGGTGTACATCTCTATCCCTGCAGCGGCCAAGCCTTGATACGCATTTGGCCCGACGCTTCCAGTAATGACAACCGTTGCTCCTTTTTCCGCTACAGTCTGTGCAGCCTGAACCCCTGCTCCGTGTGCCCCCGGCACATTGGGCACTGACTCCAGAGTGCCTGTCTCAGTGTCCACGAACACAAAATACGCTGCCCTGCCAAACGTTGGATCGACTTCTGCGGCCAACCCCTCTCCTTGCGCTGTAACACATACTTTCATCGGCCTTTCCTCCTTAACTATCAGCTTTTCAACAAGCGTAATCGTAATCGACAATGCGGGCAACTGCCCTCTTCCTTATGCACGCTTGAACCAACCTGCAGGATGGTGGATTATAAGCATATGCACAGAAAATATCCAGCGGGCATCTACTTCCAAGTCATCCACAGGCGAATGAACTACCCCCGCCACAAGCCGATGGTGTATCAAGAAGGTTTGTAAGAACCACGCCCCAAGGAGAGCGGCGGATCGATCCCTGTAGGGGATTGACAGCGAGTGAGGGGCGTCGCTATAGTGTTACGAGTAGACGATAAGGAGAAGAAAATGGGCCGATATAAGAAGCTTCGTTACTGCCAGGAATTCATGGGATACAACCTGTTGAAGCCAAGCGGCGTGCCCCTTTCACAGATTGAGACAGTGGCAATTGCTCTCGATGAACTGGAAGCGATGCGCCTGTGTGACCTAGAGGGTCACGATCAAGGCAAGGCAGCAGAGGAGATGGGGGTCTCGCGCGGAACGGTGCAGCGCCTCGTTTACTCAGCGCGGCGGAAGATGATCGACGTAGTGATCCACGGGAAGGCCCTCGCCATCGAAGATACTGAGCACGTTGTCGTACGCGGCCCAGAACGAGGAGGCCGTGGCCGACACGGTCGTGGGATGGGTCATGGACGAGGTTGATGGATTGGGATGAAATAGGGGTCAGGTCTTGCAATCCAACACTCGAATATAACTAGGTTTAGTTTAGTGTTGGATTGCAAGACCTGACCCCAGCGTTATCGA
>CAYQFN010000098.1:0-1439 GCA_964416685.1 uncultured Thermotogae bacterium
TGCCTGCCGCAGGACCTGCCACAGCTTCAGAAGATCCTAGAGTCGGCGCTCTTCAAGCAGATAGAGATCCCGGAGGGGCTGCATGGCGACCCGCAGGATGCGCTGAGTGAGATCTCCCGAAAAGAAGATGAACTGAGCAAGAAGCTGCGTGCAGTTGAAGAGAGGGCAGAGAAACTTGAGTCGTGGCGGAAGAAGAAGCGTGCTGAGCTATCCGATTTCCTCGTGATGAATGCCGCAACCATTGCTGCTCGCGAGCACGCTGGACAGACAGAGAAAGTGTCCGTTGCCATCGGGTGGGTTCCAAAGAGAGAGATCAAGACACTGGAGAAGATCGTCTCCGAACATGCTACGTGGGTCCTGGAAGCGAAGGATCTTCCTTACACCAGTTCCCGCGATGACCTCGGCCTTCTCATACCGGGGAAGCTGAGGAATCCCCCCTTCTTCCGCGCCTTTGAGCCGCTCGTGCGCGTGTACGGCACCCCAATCTATGGCGGATTCGATCCGACGATCATCTTCACCGGTCTCTTTGTGCTTATGTTTGGGATGATGTTCGGCGACGTCGGCCACGGTGGGATCTTCCTCATTTTCGGCCTCCTCCTTCGGCTATGGCCGCACCTGCGTTCAGGATTCAGAAATACGGGGACTATTCTCATTGGTGTAGGGACGGCGTCGATGGTCTTTGGCGCCCTGTACGGGAGCGTGTTCGGTTACGAGAACATCATTCCAGCCCTCTGGTTTCGCCCGATGGATGACATCAACCGCCTCCTGCTCTATGCGATCATCCTCGGGGCGGGCGTGATCATTATTGGAATATTGGTCAACATCGCAGCAAAGCTGGTCCAACACCGGTACCTCGATCTCTCCTACGAGCGGTTCGGTCCGCTCGGGCTGTGGTTCTACCTCGGAGCGATCGGCATGGTGATGAGGCTCATGAAGGGAGGATCGATGAACATCCTCGTTGTGTTCGTGATGGTGTTCCTTCCCCTCCTGCTGATGCCCATCGTCAAGATGATCACCCGCCGCTGGCGAAAGGGAGACGAGGAAGAGGAAGAGAGTGGGTTCACCGGACTGATCGTCGCTGTTGTGGACCTATTCGAGGGGCTGCTTGTCTACTTGAGCAACTCGATCTCGTTTATGCGTGTGGCGGCGTTTGCTCTTAACCACGTGGCTCTATCACTAGCGATATTTCAGTTGGGTAGGATGCTTGATAGCATGGTTGGCGGGAGTGGGATACTGTACATCATCACCGTCGCCGGAGGAAATCTGTTGATTCTAGTTTTGGAGGGTGGAATCGTTGCGATTCAGACACTTCGTCTTGAATTCTACGAGTTCTTCTCCAAGTTTTTCGACGAAGAAGGGACGGCGTTTGTGCCGTTTGCATACAGATTGGAGAGTAATAGGAGGTAGATGTGCGCAAGATCATTTACGGACTGTTGGGT
>CAYQFN010000098.1:1539-6525 GCA_964416685.1 uncultured Thermotogae bacterium
CTCGGTGCGATCACCGAAAAGCCGGAACTGTTCGGACGAAGCCTCGTCTACGTCGGCCTGGCTGAGGGAATCGCCATCTACGGGATCATCATCTCAATCATGATCCTGGGAAAGCTGTAACATGACGACAAGGGATAGGATTCGCGTCATCGGTTCGCGCGACACGGTGCTCGGATTCTCCCTTCTCGGAATCAGCGGTAACACGCCGACCGACGCGGAGGACCTGGCGCGCCTGCTGCATGAAGCGTTTGCGGATCCGCAGATGGCGCTCATCCTGATCGAGGAGCAGGTGGCATCTGTTGCTCCTGAGCTTGTCGCTGAACTGCAGGGACGAAAGGACTTTCCGTTGGTCGTGGAGATCCCGGGGCCGAACGGAGCACTGGAGAAGGAGAGTCTGAAGGACTACATTGCGGGGGCGATTGGCATTAAATTATGATCGATGTAAAGGCATCTGGAGATCTTGAAGTATTAACGCAGCATGTGCTCGATAGCGCAAAGGAGGCTGCAGAAGCAACGATCGAACGTGCGAACGTGCGCGCCAATGAGATCGCAGGGAAGGCTCGGAAACGTTCGCAAGAACGTGAACAGGAACTCGTTCGCGCGGGGGCGATCGGCGTGGAACAGGCACGCAAGCAGATCATCTCGCAAGCGAAACTGCGCTTTAAGGAGGACCTCCTCGCAACGAAGGCGAAGGTCCTCCATAGCGTCATATCTGGGGTCAGAGATCACCTTGAGCAGATGCGTGATAAGGATGAAAAGGCCTATCTCAACCTTCTTCTCAAGCTCGCAAAGGAGGCTCTCTCCGGGCAAGAGTCAGACCACGCCTTGCTTTATCTCTCAGATGAAGACGCAGCGAGCTACGGGGAGGAGATCAAGCGCGTTCTTGCGGGTGAACTGAAAGGCAAGATCGAGATCCAGCCTGGAAAGATAAGCGGCGGAGTGATCGTCGAGCTCCCTGAGGAGCACGTGCAGATAGATGCCTCCTTCGATGAGCTACTGCGTGAGGCGATCCCAAAGATCACCGATATAGTGGGAAAAGAGATCTTCCTTTCCGAAGACGAACATGAGGAGAGCAAAGATGGCAACTAAGGACAAGGGAAGGAGCGATGTAACAACACGTAAGGGGCTCATCACTGGAATCAACGCGATCAACGGGCCTGTTGTCAAGGGCTCGGGGATGGCGGAAGCGAATGTGATGGAGCTTGTCTACGTCTCCGATGAGCGCCTCGCCGGCGAGATCATCAACATCGATGGCGATATCGCCACGATCCAGGTGTACGAGGATACGACCGGCCTTGGGCCCGGTGTGCCTATCTATCGCACAGGTCGGCCACTCTCGGTCGAACTGGGACCGGGGCTCATCGGAAACGTCCTGGATGGGATTGCCCGCCCGCTCAACCTGATCCGTGAAGAGCAAGGAGTGTTCATCGGCCGCGGCGTGCAGGCCGAAACGATCGATAGATCCAAGAAGTGGAGGTTCACCCCGCAAGTGAAGGAGGGCGATGCCGTCGTCCCCGGACAGGTGCTGGGGACGATCCCTGAAACGCCGATCCTCGAACACAGGATCGTCGTCCCGCAAGGCGTATCGGGGAAGATCAGCTCGATCGTGCCCGAGGGTGAGTACACGGTCACCGAACACGTCGCCGAGATCGAGACCGAGAACGGCTCCGAGACGGTGACGATGCTGAAGGAATGGCCGGTACGGCGCACGCACCCGCTGCAGAAGCGGATGAAGCCGTCCGTTCCTCTGATCACCGGACAGCGCGTGATCGATGCGCTCTTCCCGCTTGCCAAGGGGGGAGCGGCGGCGATCCCGGGGGGCTTCGGCGCGGGGAAGACGGTGCTGCAGCACCAGCTCGCCAGTTGGTCCGACGCTGATGTGATCATCTACATCGGTTGTGGGGAGCGTGGAAACGAGATGACCGACGTCCTAAACGAGTTTCCAAAACTGAAGGACCCCAGGAGCGGCAGGCCGCTGATGGAGCGGACGATCCTCATCGCCAACACGTCGAACATGCCGGTGACCGCGCGCGAAAGCTCGATCTACACAGGGGTGACGATCGGCGAGTACTTCCGTGATATGGGCTACCACGTCGCGCTGATGGCCGATTCCACATCCCGCTGGGCGGAGGCGGTGCGCGAGATCGCGGGTAGGCTGGAGGAGATGCCGGTAGAGGAAGGGTTCCCCGCGTATCTGCCGGCGCGCTTAGCGGAGTTCTACGAGCGAGCGGGATATGGAGAGGTCGGTCCTGACCGCTACGGGTCGATCACGATCATCGGCGCCGTCTCTCCTCCTGGTGGTGACTTCACCGAGCCGGTGACGCAGAACACCAAGCGCTTCATCCGCACCTTCTGGGCGCTCGACAAGCGCTTGGCGTTCGCGCGCCACTTCCCCGCCATTTCCTGGATCGACACCTACAGCGAGTACATCGATGAGATGGCCAAGTGGTGGAAGGAAGAGAAGAAGGTCGATTGGCGGGATCTGCGCCAGCGGACGCTCTCCGTTCTCTCGCGCGAGAACGAGCTTCAGAAGATCGTACAGATCATCGGACCGGACGCCCTGCCGAGCGATCAGCGGTTGGTCCTGCACGTTGCGTCCTTGATAAAAGCGGGCTTTCTGCAGCAGAACGCAATGGATGAGATCGACCGCTACTCAACCCCAGAGAAGGAGTTCAAGATGCTCGAGCTTATCGCAAAGTACAAGGACGGGGCAGAGAAGCTTGTGCAGGGTGGTCTTCCCATCTACCGCATTCAGGAGATGAAGGTGAACATCAAGCTCCTTACGATGAAGCACGAGGTTGCAGACGACAAGCTCGAAGAGCTGGACGCGATCGAGCAGGAGATGAATCAGGAGTTTGACGAGCTGGAGAAGAGCCTGGTTATGTCGGATGAGAAGAAGGGATAAGATGAACGGACGTAGGATACACTTGGGAGTTGCGCGGGTCTCCGGACCATTGGTGTTCGTCAAGGGGACCGAGAACGTTAGCTACGGGGAGATCGCGGAGGTCGTCACCTCGTTCGGCGAGGTGCGCCGTGGCCGCGTGTTGATCATCGATGGTGATACCGTCGCCATCCAAGTATTCGAGGGGACGAGTGACTTCTCATCTGCCGATACAAAGGTGCGCTTCAGTGGCCACTCGCTGAAGGTGAAGGTCTCGGAGGAGATGCTCGGGCGTGTGTTCGACGGTACAGGGAGGCCGCTCGATGGGGCTCCCCCACCGATCAGCGGCGAGGAGCGCGACATCAACGGCGCGGCGATCAACCCGGTGAGCCGGGTCTACCCGAAGAACTTCATCCAGACCGGAATCTCCGCGATCGATGGGATGAATACGTTGATCCGCGGCCAGAAGGTACCTATCTTCTCGTCGAGCGGGCTTCCCCACAATCGCCTCGCTGCGCAGATTGTGCGTCAGGCGACGATCCCCGGGGAGGAGGAGTCGGAGTTCGTTATCGTCTTTGTCGCCATGGGCGTGAAGCACGATGACGCCGCCTACTTCGAGGAGACGTTCCGCGAGAGTGGCGCGCTGGAGAACGTGGTCATGTTCCTGAACCTGGCCGACGACCCGTCGATCGAGCGCACGATCACCCCGCGCGTGGCGCTCACCGTTGCCGAGTACCTCGCCTTCGATCGTGATAAGCACGTCCTAGTCGTGATGACAGACATGACCAACTACTGCGAGGCGCTGCGCGAAGTGGCGACCGCGCGGGGGGACGTCCCCACACGTAAGGGTTATCCTGGCTACCTGTACAGCGACCTGGCCTCCCTCTACGAGAGAACCGGGCGCGTGATCGGTTCGGAGGGGTCGATCACCCAGATCCCAATCGTCAGCATGCCGAACAACGATATCACACATCCCGTTCCGGATTTGACCGGATACATCACCGAGGGGCAGATCGTCCTCGATCCGAAACTCCATCGACAGGGGATCTATCCGCCGATCGCTGTGCTCCCGTCGCTGTCGCGGCTGATGAAGGATGGGATCGGTGAGGGGTTCACGCGGGAGGATCACCCCAATGTGGCCAATCAGCTTTACGGAAGCTACGCTCGCGTGCAACAGATCAGGAACATCGCTTCGATCATCGGCGAGGAGGAGCTCTCCGAGACGGACAAGCGGTATCTTAAATTTGGAGACTTCTTTGAGAAGCATTTCTTGAACCAGGGCGATGAGAACCGAACGATCGAGGAGACGCTGGATCTCGGATGGCGAGCGCTTGAGATTCTCCCGGTGGAGGAGCTGAGTCGACTGAAGAAGGCGCAGATCGAGAAGTACTACAAGAAAGGGGCGAACGATGCCACTCCTTGACGTTCCCCCGACAAAGTCGGTCCTGCTGGAGCTCAAAGAGCAGTTGGCTGTCGCCAAGAGTGGTTACGACCTACTGGAGGAAAAGCGAGAGGTCTTGGTAAGCGAGCTACTAAACATCATCGATGATGCGGAGTCGTTTCGCAGAGAGGTGAACGAAGAGCTCGCCCGTGCCTACGAAGTTCTGCTTGAGGCGGTACAGTCGCTCGGTGCAGAGCAGGTCGAACGCGCCACGCTTGCTTGTGTGGCAGAGGCGCACATCGCGCTTAATGAGCGGTCGGTGATGGGTGTCCCTATCCCTCTCATGAAGCGCAAGATGGTCAAGCTTACTCCACAGTACGGCCTCCTCGGCACCTCATACGCGCTTGACGAAGCGCTGCGGCGTTTCTATGATGTTCTGGAGAAGATCTTGCGGCTTGCGGAGACGGAGCGCGCCGCGTGGCACCTGGCGATTGAGCTCAAGAAGACACAGCGGCGGGTGAATGCACTGGAGAATATATTTATCCCGCAGTACGAGGAGACGATCCGCTACATCGAGGGGCGGCTGGAGGAGGTAGAACGAGAGACGATCTTTCAGATGAAGCTTCTTAAAGAAAAGAAGGGAGGATGACATGAAAACCCCATTTGGCAAGATCCTTGTTCCGATCGATGGTTCGAGTTACTCGATGAAGGCCGGTGAGTACGG
>CAYQFN010000099.1:0-6502 GCA_964416685.1 uncultured Thermotogae bacterium
CACGCAGACAGGCCAGCCCACAAGATCGACCAGGCTTAGCCTGGCCCACCAGAGGACAACAAAAGGCAGGAAAAATGACGGGAAACGAGATCTCTCTGCCCCGTACCTTGCCTGAAGTGTGAGGAACCCTAAGAAAGGAGCGTCGGAGCGGCATCTGAATATTTCGAGGCGCAAAACAGTCTCCAGTCTGCTGATCGTTCGTCACACTCAGGGACTCTATGATTCCTGGACCTTGAGCTAATAGAAGGCTCATTCCCTTCCGATCGGAAGGTGGTGTCTGCCTTTTCTCTTTTGCCTGTGGCGGTGTATCCTTCGATCGCAGCGGGTGATGGGTGTTACCTTGTGAATCCTTACAAATACCTGTTCTCCTTCCGAATAGGTCTCTCCAGGATCAGTCCGCGCACGAAGGTCGAGTTCGCCCGCCTGTAGCCGATACTCGATGGCGTTCCCCAGATACGTCACGCTTCTGATCGTTGCTGCCAGGCCTCCGTCGTTGCGGCTGATCTCAATCTCTTCCGGGCGGACTGTCAGGAGGACCGGGCCTGATGTGGGTAAGGTAACGTGGGAAAGAGGCACGCTCCCTCCGTCTTCGAGGGCTAGGATCGCGTCTCCATTCCGGGTTTTCACCTCTCCCGAGAGGAGGTTCCCCGTGCCGATGAATCGGGCGACGAACTCCGTACCCGGGTGCTCGTAGATCTCCGGAGGTGGGCCGAGCTGGATCAGCCTTCCGCTTTCCATCACCCCGATCCGATCGGCGAGGGCCATCGCCTCGGTCTGGTCGTGGGTGACATAGAGCATCGTCAGTCCCGTCTCACCGTGAACCCGTTTCAACTCCTCACGCATCTCCTCGCGCAGCTTGGCGTCGAGGCTTGAGAGGGGTTCGTCGAGGAGGAGGAGGCGAGGGTCCATTATCAGGGCGCGGGCGAGAGCCACGCGCTGTTGCTGCCCCCCTGAGAGCTCATGCGGATAACGGCGCTCAAGACCGTCCAGTTGGACCAGGGAGAGCATCTCTCCTACCTTGCGGCGGATCGTCGCTCTCGGGATTCTACGAATCTTAAGGGGGTAGGAGACGTTCCTAAGAACGGTGAGGTGCGGCCAGAGGGCGTAGTTCTGGAAGACCATCCCTATGCGACGGAGATGGGGGGGAGTAAAGACGCCTCTCTTCTCGGAGAAGACCAGCTCGTTTCCCAGGAGGATTTCACCGGAATCGGGTCGCTCAAGGCCGGCGATCGACCGTAGAAGGGTCGTCTTTCCGCAGCCGCTCGGTCCCAGCAGGACAAGGATCTCACCCGTGTTGGCGGATAGGTTGAACTCCTTCAAGGCGACCGTCTTGCCGAATCGCTTGTGCAAGTTCGTGGCCTGTGCCAAGCTCATCGCACCACCTCCATGCTCTTGCTCAACCTACCCACTATCAGATGACCGGCCAGTGTGATAAGGATCACAATCACGGCCAGGGCGGAGACCGCTTCAACGCCGATCGTTTCGCGGAAGGAGAAGAGGACAACGCCCACCGTCTCCGTCCCTTGGGTATGCAGCATCAGTGAGATGGGAATCTCACGCATACCCATGAGAAAGACGAGGATGAAGCTCGTCAGGATACCAGGCTTTAGGAGAGGCAAAAGAACGTCCTTTAGACCCCGCAGCCATGAGGCCCCCGATAACCAGGCCGCCTCCTCCAATGAAGGATCGAGGGAGCGGAAAGGACCGCTCAAGTTGCGCATGGCAAACGGGGTGAAGGCGACGACGTAGGCAAGGACGATGATCCAGGGGGTGTTGTAGAGGACAAGCGGCGGCTTCATGAAAGCAAGGATCATCGCCGTCGCGAGCACCGGACCCGGTATAGCAAGCGGAGAGGTTGCGAGAAGGTCGAGCAATCCCCGCCCGGTGAGCCTGGTCCGGGTCGAGATATAGGAAGTAATAAAGCTGAGTAGGATTGCAATACAGGCTGCAAGAAGCGCAAAGGTGAGGCTGTTTCTCAAGGCTCTTCCGATGAGCGGATCTTGAAAGATCATTAAGTAGTTTCCAAAAGACATGTTCTTGGGGGTCAAAGGTAGCCCCCAAACCTTGAGGAGTGAGGTGGAGAGGAGGGTCAGCAAGGGTAGGACGCTCGTGAGAAAGGTGAAGATCACCAGACCGATGGTCACGGGCAAGCGCCACCGGCCAAGCTTGATCGATTCTGGCCTCTTGCTCCCTGAAGTAGTGGTGGTGTAGCTTCCTCTCTTGGTGAACGCCTTATGAAGCAGGAAGGCCCCGCCTGAGCACGCCCCTAGGATAACTGAGAGGACGCAGGCCATCTGAACATCGTACTGAGAGAGAGCGGCGTAGATCCGCGTTGCCAGTACGTAGTGTCTTGTAGGGAGGCCTAACGCGGCGGCAACAGAGAAGCAGGAGATCGTGTGGATGAAGACGAGGAGCCCGGCCGAGAGGATGCTGGGAAGGGCCAACGGGAGAGTGATCGTAGTGAGAACCTTCCAGCGTGTGCCACCGGAGGCGGCCGCGGCGTCCTCGAGAGAGGGGTCGGTCCGGGTGAGGGCGTTTTCAGCGGCCCAGAAGACGAGCGGATAGAGGTAGATCGCCATAACGGCGATGATCCCCTCCAACGAGTAGATCTCGATCGGTGGGGAGGACAGATGGAAGCATCTCATCAGTGCAGCGTTGAGATAGCCGGCCCGTCCCAGGAGCTGAATCCAGCCGATCGTTCCGATGTAGGGAGGGGTGATAAAGGTGAGGAAGATAAGGCCGCGGAAGTAGCGTTTGAAAGGAAGGTCGCTCCGCGTGATGAGCCAGGCCATCCCTGTTCCGATCAATACCGCGAATAGAGTGACCACAGAGCCTGTATAGAGGGAGTTGCCAAGGGCGATAGCGTTCTGCGGTTTGGTAAACGCCTCCTGATACTTGGCAAAAGCGAACCCCCCGTGAATGTCGAAGCTGTGAAGGAGGAGTAAAGAAAGAGGGTAAACGACGATGATGAGCAGAACTGCAACGACAACAGCCATCACTACTGTCCGTGGTTCGACTCTCCTCCGTACTGCTGTGACCATAGCCACTTCCTGTATGGATAAGGAGGGAGGTGACCGTTCGCCCTCCCTCCCGACCTTGCCTGCTTGTTATGAGTGATCGACCCGCGCTTGTAGCCCTTCAGCTACTCACCGTAGATGACGCTCTCCCACTTATCCCTAAGCGCCTGATCGTGTCGATAGATCCATTCCCAATCGGGCGTTACCGATGTGAATTCCGCGGGAATACCCTCAGGTGTGGGGACATCCGCCCTTACCGGGATGAACCCGTATTTCGTGGCGATCTTCTGCCCCTGAACCGAGAGGACGAAGTCGACGAACTCCTTGGCTAACGCCGTGTCCTCCGGTGAACGATTCACGTCTTGAACGATGGCGATCGGCCTGGGGACGGCGATCGCCCCGTCCTTAGGCCAGGCGATCGCGACCGGGCTCTCCACCCCCTGCTTCTGAGCCTTCTTGATCATCCTGAGCGGTGCATCGTGAACCCCGATCCCCACGAGCGCCTCGCCTGAGGCGACCACCTCGGCGACCTTCCCTGCGTTATCGGTGAGCATCACACCGTTTTCCCTTAAGGCTTCAAGGAAGTCCCAGTCGAAACCCTGGTCCTGGACAAGGCCGCACACGATGGCAAACGACGCAGAGCATAGAGAGGGATCTCCGATGACCACCCTCCCATTCCATTGAGGATCGAGGAGGCCATTCCTTGTTGAAGGGGCGTCCGTTCGCTCGACCATCTTCTTGTTGTACACGATCACAGCGTAACGGCCGTTGGCCAAGGTGAAGCGATCCTCTTGCGTCCTGTACTCAGATTTTATCGCCGTTAATGCGGCCGAACTGTAGGCGAGAAGCTGATCGGCATCCCTCAACAGCATGTAAATCGAAGGATCGGCGCCGTAGAGGACGTCGGCCTGGATATCCCCCGCCTCCATCTCAGCCCGCACCTTCCGGCACCACGCCCCACTGACCACGGTGAGCACGTCGCCACGTTCCGCTTCGAACGCTTGCTCCATCTCCTGAGCCAACGGGACAGGGCTCATGTAGACCGTGATGTGTGCCGGATCAGCTTGAGCCGCTCCCACACTGAGGAACAGGGTGGCTATGACCACCGATGCAATCGATAAAGCTAGTGAAACCCTGTTTCTGGATCGTTTCATGCCGTACCTCCTTATTACTTTATTGCAAATGCATCGCAATACTAACTTGCTTGTGTCCGGTTGTCAAACAGAAGGCCTTATGCAAGGGTAGGGGGCTACTTCGGAGGGGGACACTTGGTCTGTAGGATGCACAAGAACCGGGAGACTACATCATGCTAGTGGCCCTAACGGCGTTGAGACGTTTCATCAATATACCAGAAAGGGGCGAACTGGTGACGATGTAGAACACAGCTTTTCTCTCATCTCTGTTGGGGCATAATCGTGATGAGGGAACGCAAGAAACAAGGCACAACCCCAGATTCTTGCTTGAGGCGGTTACTGTTCCCGTTCAAGCTCCAACAAGGTTGCGGAATGCGCGGGGAAGATGTATGTGAAATGGTTCGCGACCTTGAAGATAGGGGCGGAGGTCAGGACCACCGCGTTCGGATGCTCGGGGGTGTTGTAGCTGCTGAGCGTCCGGGCGGTGAGAACGGTTGCGCTCCCCTCAGGATCTGGTCGAAAGCCATTGATTTCGATCTCGACTTTGAGGTCGTCGGTGGGATGCTTGTTGATCACCAGAAGAGTGAGGCGATCCCTATCAGAGTCGACCGAGGCGAGGATCTCGATGTACGGGATCCGGTACTTGTCACTGCGATACGAGCGTGCGTAGGTGGGAACGCCATCTGTGGTACAAACGACACGTAATGGCCCCAATTTCCCGAACAACTCGATGGCGTAACTGGTGGCGTTCCGTGTAAAGTCGGGCGGTGGACCGATGAGGGCACCGCCACGGGTGTTCGTGAACGGATGGATCATCGCCACAGGAACCTCGTGCTCGGCAAAGATCCGCAGCATGTCGGTGACTGCCAACGCCGCGCTCAGGGAGTGGGGGAAGGTGACGTACCGGCGATCCCGGATCTGGAAGTAGGGGTGGTACTCGGTCACAAGTATCTCAACCTCGTCTGAACGAGAACCTAAGTACCGGCCGATCGATTCCTCCAACTCGTTGAGCGAGAGCTCCTGAAGGAACGGAATTGCCATCCCCTCCAGGTGAACGGCGACAAGATCGGGGTCGCGTACACTCGGTCCGCTGTAAAGGTGGAGGACGACGAAGTCGAGTGGGTGAATGTCGCCGATCGTTCGTAAGAAGGTCTCGTCGTTGAAACAGCTTCCCACGGCGATCGATGGATCGACGGCCTTCATCGCAGTTGCAAAGTCGACGAACCCGTCGTGCGGGCCGGAGGCATAACTGGTACGAATCTCCGCTCCCTTCGGTGGGACGAATCCGTGCATTCCGTTCCCGAACCGAATCTCACCGGAGACGGTGTCGACGGTGTAGACCGGATCCCGAGGACCATGTGCGGAGAGGTCATTCGTCGATCGCCACAGGTTGCCGTTCACCGTAAGCGAAAAGCTGTTGGGGAAGATCGGCGGGTAGCGGACGACGAAGGACTGATCGGGAGTGCCGTCCGATCGGGCCGCGTCGTCTTGCCAGCTACCCGCCCTTCCGACCGGCTCGTTCTCGTGAGGCTCCGTCCCCCCGAGGGCATAGCGAACCGGGTCGTGAGTCCAGGCGTATTCCCAGTCTCCGTACAGCTCGTTTCCGACCTCCCAGTAGCGGACGCTGTAGGGGTGCGGTGTACGGCCGAGGGCGACCTGATTTGCGTTGCGCCGGGCCGCCCACTCGCCGATTGTGCCCCAATCGTGGCCGAATCGATCGACGCCGATCGGGCGGTCGTCGTTGATATCGCCGTTTGAATAAGCGACCCAGGCGGCCGCCTCCTGCGCGGTGCCGGAGCCGAAGTTCACCACGACGGTCGTTTTGACACCCAGTTCCTCCACCAGAATCATGTGTTCGTCGAACCCGTAGTCGTTCGACTCGGGGACGCCGGTGAATCCGGAGATGCTTGCGGGGCGCTTGTTAACCGGTCCGATTCCGTCGACGAAGTGATACGGAGAACCGACCGAACCGCCTGGGAATCGCAGGATCGTTACCCCGATCTCTCGTGCAGCGGCGAGCACACCTGGAATCGGCGCGCGAAGGTCACAGTCCCACGCGGCAGCTCCGCAGTCGTGGTAGCGATGATTGGCACCGAGGAGGAACTGGTTGATCGTTGAAAGAGACGCATCGACATCTACGTGCAGGGTTGGGTGGATGGGTTGGGATGCGCTGACCAAGAGCAGGATGCTCGATAGAGCGATACAGAGAAGGGTAGCGCGCCGGAAGCGCGAAAGCGATCCATTCGACTGTCTTGAACCTTTAAGCTTCTCTCCTCTCATGCCTCATTATAACGCACCCGCGCCCGTTCACGGAGACACCGCTGTCGGAGTGACGTTTGCGTGAATCAGGGC
>CAYQFN010000100.1:0-6467 GCA_964416685.1 uncultured Thermotogae bacterium
TGCGCATGCTCAGGCTCGTTCGGACGCGACGCGATGGGCGCGCGATCTACTACTCCCTCGACGACGAACACGTCCTCGAGCTATTCACCTGCAGTCGCGATCACATCCTCCACCAGACCTAACCATTCCCTTTCGAACAGGAGAAGGGTCAGTACAAGTTAGTAATCTCCCCTAGGTATTTGGTGGCCAAGCGGAAGATGTAGGGCCATGGCACCTGTTTCCTCGCGCATTGGGCTTCACCCAAGCTATTTTAGCCTTGCCCAAGCCCAAGCCGCGAGAGCTCCTCCGGGGTGGGGACCCCAGCCTCGTCCCAGCCACGGGCTGAAAAGTATTCGTCCTTCATCGCCTCGAACTTATCGCGATCGAGGACCTCCCCGGCCCACGGCCCGTCCTTGAGCGGTTCGGTGAACAGGCGGGCTGAAAAGCTATCGTTCTCCCGGGTCAAGCCCTCTTGCAGGTTGATCAACCGCTCCACAGCGCGGATGCGAGCGGCGACATGCATCAGGGAGGTGACATCCATCGCGATCCCGGTGACCGCATGCAGCGCCTTCGCCCACAGGTCAAGCCCGGCCGGTTGGAACGGGATCGAGCAGACCCCGAGGGAATCGGCCAGGGTGTGCATATCCTCATATGCGATGACGAGATGCGCCTTTCCCTCATAGCGGGTCGGATCGGCGAGATCCTCGCTTCCTCCGATCATCCCCGCCACGCGGCGTGCCATCTCCGGCATGGAGCGGTAGTAGAACTCGGGGAACGCATACGTCGCCCGGTTGTGGCTCCCCGAATCGGTCACCGCGCTCGCCAAGGCCACCCCTTTGAACGGCCGCATCTCCATCAGCCACAGCTCGAGCCCGCCTTTGGCGTAGACGGCGCGGGCCATGGCTTCGGGGCCAAGTTCCGCGGCCGCCGCCTTCACCCCACGACCGAGGATGGCGCCGAACCCGCGTCGGTGGGCTATCTCTTCGATCATCGTGCGCGCTGCCTCGCCGTTTCCGAAGCTGAGATCGAGCCCGGATGTGTCGTCCTTTGTGATGATCCCCCGCTCGTAGAGATCCATCCCGAACGCCAGGACGGCGCTTGTCCCCCCGGAATCGAGGCCGAGGGCCTGGCAGGCCTGATACGCGTTCCAGATCTCCTGTGGATCGGAGAGCTTCATGAAGTAGGTGACCGAAGGGAGGGTCCCTTGGCAGGCGATGACCGGAGAGGGGTTACCTCGATCGGGGGTGAAGTGGGCCCAGCAGCGGAGCGGACAGCCGAAGCAGGATTGGGGCACCAGCCGTCCCTGTCTCAAGTACTCCTTGATCGCGGCATGGACCTTCGCCCGCCCCGGCCAGCGGACGTCGTCGTAGTTTCCGTAGAATGCCTTGCCGTCGTTTTCGCACGACAGAAACAGCTTCCAGTGCCACTCCGGTGCCTCGCGGTACAACGGCATCCCTTCGATCCGCTCCTGGATCGCCAGCGTCACATCCTGCAGGGCCGCCGCATCAGCGACGCGCACCCCGCGCGTTCCGCGCACGACGATCGCCTTCAGGTTCTTCGCCCCCATCACCGCACCGATCCCGCCGCGGGCAGCGAAGTTGCGCGTCCCGAACGCGATCGCGGCCAGGTTGACCAGGTTTTCCCCGGCCGGGCCGATGCACGCAACCTGGGCCTCAGGGTCACCCGATCGCAGGGCGGCGACCGTATCCGGGACGGACAGTCCCCATAGCTCGGTCGCGTCGTTGATGGTCACGGAGTCGTTGTGGATCTCGATATAAACCGGATTATCCGCCCGGCCGCGGATGACGATCCCATCGTATCCCGCCCACTTGAGCTCCGGGCCCCAGAATCCGCCGGCGTTCCCCCCACCGAGGAGCCCGGTCTCGGGGGATTTGGTCACCACATCGATCCGCCCCGAGCTGGGGGCGAGGGTTCCGGTGAGCGGGCCAGTCATGAGGACGAGGACGTTCTCCGGTTCCAATGGATCGACATTGGGAGCGAGGAGCTCCTGCAGGAGCGTGACCCCCATCCCCCTGCCGCCGAGGAACTTCGCGGCATGGTCGGAGGTCGCGATCCTGCCGACCTTGCGGGTGGAGAGATCGATCTCGAGGATCGTCCCTGTGTAGCCGGTCATCTCTCACCTCCGGGGCCGATCAAGGCCAGGAGCCGCTCAGCTGCATTGCGCCGCGCTCGTGGAGCGAGCGCGTCCTCGTCCACATACTCGATCGCCCCCTGCGGACAGAACTTCACGCACTGCGGATCCCCGCCGCACTGGTCACACTTGATGACGTGGCGGGTGACAGGATCGAAGCTCACCCCGCCGACTGGACAGGCCATGACGCACATCCGGCAGCCAACACAGCTATCGTAGTCGATCTCCACCCGGTCCCCCTGCCGGCTGAGCGCGCCGGTCGGACAGACTGCGGTGCAGACCGGATCCTCGCAGTTGGCGCAGGTCAGGGGGAGATTGATCCCCAGTTGTTCGTACTTGACGACGCTGATCCGCGCTGAGGCGGGGTTACAGATGTCAGCGTGGGTGAGGGAGCAGACGATCTCGCACGTGCGGCAGCCAACGCACTTTTCCGGATGCATGAGGAGAAGCTTTCCCATCGCGCTCTCCTAACGAACGCCCGGCTGCATGTTCCAGCCGGGCGCGGAAGATTTTGTTACGACTGCTCGCGCGGCGGGACCTTGGCGACCTCGTCGGCGATCTTCTTGGCGATCCGGTCGACGTCGTCTTCGTCGAAGTCGAGAGTCGGCTTCTTGTCGACCCCCTCTTGTGCGATCACGATCTCGTAGGATGGCTTTAGGCCGAGCCTCTCCAGCACCTTGGTCGCGCACCGGTTCTGGCATCCGTTGATCACCACCAGCTTGCGCGCGTCCTTGGCGATCTGCACATGCGGCTTCGACTCCGCCCCAATCGCGGTGATGCAGCACATCCGCGCTCCCTCCACTTCTTTGGTCAGCTTGACCGCCACTGCGTGCCCGACCTGGCCGACCGATGCCGCTCCATCGCAGGCAAGGACGATGTCCAAGTTCTTCGCTTCCTTCGAACAAATCGGCAAGAGCTGCCAATTCTCCAGTTTTGGCATGGTCTTCCTCCTTACATTTGTTTCGTGTTGTTCTTGTTCCTCTTTCCATTATTGTTTAAATGCACCATATTGCAACTATCAACGTACCACAACACTTAACTACCCGGCCGCAAGCGGACGGTGTATCAAGAAGCTTTGTAAGAAGCACGCCACAAGGAGCGGCGAATCAACCCCTGTAGGCGATTTGCTCTCGTGCAATCAAGCTACTTTGGTCTAGTGATGGTGCTCATGGCCTTGACCATGCCCCTCCGGCTCGACCCACTCGATTGTTTGCAGGTTTCCGCGGATATAGCCCTCAACAACATCGCGCACTGGACCGGTAGCGCCGGTTACCACCTCGATTCCCAATCCCTCGAAAAACTCCACCGCCTTCGGCCCCATCCCCCAAGCGAGGACAGCGTCGGCTCCTTGAGAATGAATCCAGTTGGGAAGATCCCCCGGACCGTGGTCAGCATATGGAACGTCGAGCACCTGTGTGTCCACAATCTTCCCATCGTCTACACTGATCAGCGTGTAGTGCTGCGCCCGCCCGAAGTGTTCCTCCACCTGATCGTCCAATCCAGCGGTTCCGCGTGTTGGTATCGCTATCTTCTTTGCCATTTGAATCCTCCTTACCCTCTTGCCCGCTTGGCAATTAGCTGTTCGTCTCTTTCCGCCAACTCTTGAATATCCTTCTTGATCTTTTCAGCGACCCGTTCCATTGTACCCTCATCGAAGTCCGGACCGGCGGCCTTCTCCAGCCCAAAGTCCTCATCCAGAGCGTACGCGAGATCCACCTTGACCCCTGCTTTCTCTAATGTCTTGAGCAGACAGCGCTCCTTGCACCCGTCGATAACGACCTGATAGTCATCGTGCAGCAATACTTGCGTAGCTCCTTCTACCTCCGGCCAGAGAGCCAAAGGGCAACGCATGAACGCGTTCGGGATCTCCTTCACCAGCACCCGAGGGATGAATCCCGTCATCTGCCCGATGTTGGAGCTTCCAAAGCACCCATTGATCCCGATTGTACGACCGAATTTCTCATGCTGCATCCTCACCGTCTTGCGCGCCGGTTCAGTGACGATTTCCTCTACTGGTTTGCGCACAAACATCGAAATTCTCCTTTTATCTGAGATCTTAGTTACTTAGTGGCGGTTGCATTCAGCTGCTCAACTCGACCATTCCCCCGTTCAAGCATGATCTTCTCAGTGACACTCAGCAGGGGAAGCAGCGTATTGTACACCGTGCCGTAATTGTGCAGATAATCAACCAACCGCTCTATCTTCTGCTTCGGCTCCTGCGTTGTCAGGACGAGCTGATAGCTGATAGACTCAATGTGCGGTGGATCGTCCTGCCGCACGCCCGTTACTTGTACACGTGCCTCATCTATCACTAGGCGCATCTTTGGCGCCAGCTTGCTGATGTTCTTCAGCAGGCATCCCCCAAACGCAGCCAGGAGCAACTCAGCGGGGTTGAGCAAGTCTGGATTAGAATCGCGGGAGATGTCAAGCATTATCCCCTCTGACTTCTCAGGCGCTTGTACATGGCCTACCTCGTCTGCAATCTTCGTCATAGTAACATTGTAGTTTGGCATGATTGCCGTCTTGTCTACCTCCACAAACCGTGCTCCTTCTCTAGTTATTGCGCATCAATGCATGAAAGCCAACGGGCAGTTTACTACTCCGTTGCAACAAGTTCAATCCCCTACAGGGGTTGATTTCCCGCCCCTTTGGGCGTTCTTGTTACAAATCTTCTTGATACACCGCATGCTTGCGGCGGGGTAGTTTATTACGGTTGTGCGTGTCGGACACAGCGGTATCAACCACCCCGGAAAAGATCGCCCTTTGCTGCATGCAGTGCTGTTTTCACAAGCGTAACTGCCCAAAGTGAGAACAGCAAGATGTACAGGGTGAACCCAAAGTGATCGATGAGGTGGATGGAGAAGCGCTGGGCCACAAGGTGAGTGGCTGCAACGTAGGCACCGAGAGGGAAGGTGAACGCCCACCAGGACATGGCATAGGGAAGCTTCAGCCGTCGGATATAATGGATGGTTAGCATAATCGCCATTACCACCCACCACACCCCGAATCCCCAGAAGAAGAAACCGATAACGAAGAACGGTTCTTTGTCGGTGATAAAGGAGCAGTGCGTAACAAGGCTGTAAAGCGCCAGCGTCCCGGCACCAATCGGCCCAAGGTTGATCCACACGGTTGGAGCGAGGACGTTTGGAAGGGGGCGGTGCAGGATGAATCGATACATGGTGATGGCAAGCAACGCCAGGTATAGGAAGAAACCCGCCCCCCAACCGAAGTAGTTCACGAAGATCACCCATTCGTTTGCCAACCCGCTAAAGTGGCCGATGACAAGGCTCCCAGCGATCGGAATGACGATCAATCCCACAGGAGGGATGAACCACGCCGGGTTTATGTGGTCGAGCGTGACGTGATCGGACTTGAACATGGTGTATGGAACCAGCAACCCGAACACGATGGTCAATGCACTCCCGATCAGCCAAAACCAAACACCAACAGCTAAGTTATTGTCAATCACCATGAAATCTGAGGCGAGAACGAGCATTGCTACAGGCAGCGTGGGGTAGAAGTTGGCAATAACAGGATCATTTAGGTCACGCAGCGCGTCGGCGCGGTAGAAGATCCACCGCAGGATGCACGGCACAAGGAGGACCCCGAACAGTGCCACATTGAAGTAGAACAGACCCCGTGCAACATACCGCAGGAACGGCAGATAGCTCGAGTAAAACATACTCGTCGTTGCAAGAATTCCCGTCCCCATCACTGACGCAAACCAGGATGGGGTGAAGTTCTTGATTGGATTTACAGAATGTCGTTGAGTCGTAGCCATACCTCTCACTCACCTCTTCTTGCCGTATATTGCTTTGTTGCACAATCACGCACCAAAGCTTGCAAAAGTCTACTCACGCCCAAATAGGAAATCAACCAGAATAGTGCTGTGCCAGACAAAAAACGTGCCGCTAACCCGCTCGGAACAGATCCCCCTTGGCCCCGTGTACTACCGTGTTTACAAGGGTTATCGCCCATAGCGCGAACAACAGAAAATAGAGCGATAGTCCTATGTAGTCGACAAGTGGGGAGAAGACCTGCCCAACCGCGTGGCTAGCGGCAACGTACGCGCCGAGAGGAAAGGTGAACGCCCACCAGGACATGGCGTAGGGGAGCTTCAGCCGCCGGATGTAGTGGATGGTCAGCATGATCGCCATCCCCACCCACCAGATTCCAAATCCCCATAGCAGGAAGCCAAACAGGTAGGTAGGCGACTGAGACGCAGCTCCCGCACCTTGAGGGGCCAACTTATACAGGGCGAGGATCGTAGCGCCGATCGGTCCGAGGTTGATCCAGATGGTGGGAGCAAGGACGTTCGGCAGTGGATGGTGGATGA
>CAYQFN010000101.1:0-6427 GCA_964416685.1 uncultured Thermotogae bacterium
AATCTTGAGCCTATCCATATTTTCCCCTCCTTTGCACAGACAGGTAATCCTTCATTCTTGCTGGCATTGATCCTCAACAGCATCAGAACAGGGAGTGTGATCTTGCACTTGCGTATCCCTGTCTTACTTGCTTCTGCGATGCGACACACGGCGGACTCTCCCCACAGGCTATGCGCCTTCCCACACGCCGCTACTCTTGAGCGCTGGGTAGAGCGATGCATACTTATGGTAGATCCCTTCGTACTGTTCAACGAGCGCAGGGACAGGATCTTCTCGATTGCCCCTTAGCTTAACGGTCTGAGTGGTGGCCTCATCGATATCAGTGAATACTCCTGATCCCACACTGGCGAGGAGCGCTGCGCCGAACGCCGCGCCTTCATCTACGGCAAGCTGCTGCAGCGGCACATCGAGTACGGCGGCCAGGATCTCCCGCCAGGTAGCACTCTTTGCCCCTCCGCCAACGATACGAAGTGCGGACGGTGCGACTCCGAGCGCCGTAATTCGCTCCCACGCGTCCCGTAGAGCGAAGGCTACCCCCTCTAGTACGGCCCGTATCAGGTGCTCCTGGCGGTGAGCGAGGCCGAGGCCGATCCAAGCCCCGCGGGCAGTGGGATCCATGTGCGGGGTGCGCTCACCAGAAAGATACGGAAGGAAGAACAACCCCTCCGCTCCGGGAGCGATATGTTTTGCTGGTTCTATGAACGAGTCGTAGGTATCAGTGTCCGATCGAACGCTAGATAGGATATCGCGCGCCCAGCGCAAGCTACCACCGGCGGAGAGGGTGACCCCCATCAGGTGATACGCCCCAGGAATCGCATGACAGAAGGCGTGCAACGCGCCGGTCGGATCGATGCGCGGTGCATCGGTGGGCACAAAGATAACCCCCGATGTGCCAAGCGACAGAAGGCCCGTCCCTTCCTGCACAACACCAGAGCCGATGGCTGCTGCTGCGTTGTCCCCTGCACCAGCGACGACCGGTGTCCCTGGTGGAAGACCTGTCAGCTGGGATGCCTCTACTGTCACGTAGCCAGTCACATCTGGCCCTTCGTAGACATCCGGAAGCCATGCTCGTGGTATCTCTAAACGAGAGAGGATCTCATCCGACCAATTACGCTTCGCAAGATCGAGAAGGAGCGTTCCGGCAGCATCAGAGGTATCAGTCGCAAATTCCCCGCTCAGGCGGTAGCGGATGTAGTCCTTGGGCAGGAGGATATGCCGCACCTTAGTGAAGTTCTCCGGCTCGTGCTCTCTGAGCCAGAGGATCTTCGGGGCCTGGAACCCAACGAGCGCCGGATTTCCTGCGATCTCACGCAATTGATCCTCGCCTACAAGATCGGTAATTTCAGCGCACTGCGCCGCGCTGCGCGCATCGTTCCATAGGATCGCCGGGCGAATGACCTCGCCACGAGCGTCCAGGAAGACGGCTCCGTGCATCTGCCCGGTCAATCCCAAGGCTACGATATTCTCCGGCCGCACGTTAGATTGGTCGAGGAGGGCGCGGAGGCTCGTGACGGTTGCATCCCACCAGTCTCTTGGGTCCTGCTCTCTCCATCCCGGCCGCGGGATGGAGAGACTCAACGGGCTCAATGCTGAGCTGACCACTCCGCCGTGAGTGTCTAGCAGGATGACCTTCACCGCGGTTGTAGAAACGTCGATTCCGAGCAGGTGCTGCATAGCGACTAGCGTGCTCCCAGAAGAAGCTCGATCAGTAGTTGGTCCAGCTCCTCATAAGGGAGGCCCTTCTTTCCCAAAGCGACCCGATCGAACGGATGAGTCTTCAACTCTTGCGCACTCTGGGGAGAGTATCCACCGAGATAGTCAGGCATCGGATTTCCCTCCTCACGAATCTGGGCGACAAGCTCCTGGATGCGCGCGTCTTCGTTGAACTGCTCGGCCTTCTCCTTGAGGATCAGATAGGTGCGGATGCAGCCGCGTGCGAACGCTTTAACGTCACTCAAATCGGCCGTTCGGTAGGCGTGTGCGTCGAAGTGGCGCGATCCCTCGTATCCCACGTCTTCCAGGAACTTAACGAGGAAGAAGGCTTGTTTGATCCCTTGACTGCCGAAGCGAAGATCCTGATCGTAGCGGGCTCCATTCTGATCGTTCAGGTCGAGATGAAATAGCTTCCCCGCGTCCCATGCCTGCGCGATGGCGTGCATGTAGTTAAGGCCAGCCATATGTTCGTGTGCCACCTCCGGATTGACTCCAACCATCTCGGAGTGTTCCAGCGTTTCGATGAAGGCGAGCATCGCCCCGGTCGTCGGTAGATAGAGATCGGCGCGAGGCTCGTTTGGCTTTGCCTCCAGCGCAAACTTCATCCCGTAGCCCTGATCGATGTTGTACTCGCACAGGTAATTGAGCGCATCGCGGAACCAGTTCATCGCGTCCAACGGGTTCTTCCCGGCATCGCTCTCCACCCCTTCGCGCCCGCCCCAAAAGACGTACACCTTCGCTCCCAGCTCCGCACCGAGGTCCATCCCGCGCATCGTCTTCTGCAACGCGTAAGCGCGGATCTCGGGGTTGCTGTTGGTGAACGCGCCATCGCGAAAGACAGGATCGGTGAACAGATCGGTCGTCGCCATGGGTACGACTAGGCCAGTCTCCTTCAGTGCCACCTTGAAGTTAGCGACGATGCGATCTTGTTCATTTGCATTAGCATCGATGGGGACAAGGTTGTTATCATGGAAGTTCACCCCGTATGCGCCTACATCTGCCAAAAGATGTACAATCTCCACTGGGCTTAACTGTTCGCGCACGGGCGCACCGAATGAATCTTGCCCTGTGTTCCCTACGGTCCACAGACCAAAGGTGAACTTATGCTCCGGTCTTGGTTCGTACTGGCTCATCTTGTCACTCCTTATTCCTCGTATGATATACGCTGCTCGCTGTGAGTCTCTGCCGATCTCAGTATAACATCGCAAATAATCGCAGCCTTATACCCGTCCTCGAACGTGGCGCCATAGGGCTCAACACTCTTGTCGTTCGCGATGGCATTCAAGAAGTGGCTGATCTCGTGAATGTGTGCGTGCTCCCAGCCGAGGACGTGCCCGTGTGGCCACCACACGCTGTAGAACGGGTGATCGCTCTCTGTCACAAGCACCTCTCGGAATCCGTGCAGCTGTGGATTAGCCTCCTTGCGGAAGTAGACCTGTAGCGAGTTCAGCTTCTCCAGATTGAAGGCAATCGATCCCTTGGAGCCGTTTATTTCGAAGGTCATGTGGTTCTTCCTCCCCGCGCAGAAGCGCGATGCTTCGAGCGTCCCCACCGCACCGTTCTGGAAGCGAACGATTGCCTCGAAGGCATCATCGACATCGACCTTCACTGTTCCTTTTCCGTGGGCGGAAGGCCTCTCCGGAATGAACGTCGTCGTTGTAGCAGAGAGTGTATCTGGCTCACCGATTAAGAAGCGAGCAAGATCGATGATGTGCGCTCCAAGATCGCCGAGTGCGCCGCTGCCAGATGTTTTCTTGTTCAGCCGCCAGACCTGCGGAAAATCGGCGTCCATGATCCACTCTTGCTGATAGCTAGCGCGGAAGTGGTAGATCTCGCCCAATTCACCAGCGTCGAGCATCTCTTTCGCCAGACGGATCGCAGGGACAAAGCGGTAGCTGAATCCGCACATGTGCTTCACCGACGCCGCTTTCACTGCGTTCCACATCCTCTTTGCCTCCTCGGCGTTGCGGGCGAGCGGCTTCTCACAGAGCACATGTTTTCCTGCTTTCGCAGCAGCGATGCACGGCTCTGCATGCAGGTTGTTCGGCCCCACATTGTCGAAGACGTCTACCTCCGGATCGGCCACAAGTTCTCTCCAATCGGTCGTGTAGTGATCGTACCCGTAGCGTGCCGCCGCTTCGCGCACGCCATCCTCGTGAGAACCGCATACACTTACCAGCTTAGGGACCGCCGCTGGTGGCCAGTAGATATAGGGGATCTTCTTGAACGCGTTCGTGTGTGCCTTCCCCATGAACGCGTAACCGAGGAGGCCGATGCCGATCTTCTTTGCTTTGCTCGCATCGGCACCCGTCGCCTTCCCTTGATTGACAAAACCTACTTCTTTACTCATCTGAGGCTGACCTCCTTTCTAGTTGTAAGCCGATCTAGTCCTTCATCGCATTGTCGAATGCCACCTGCGACATGGGAAAATCGATGCTACGGCAGTATTCCAACGCTTCCCGTGCTCCGTACTCGCGATCCATGCCGCTATCCTCCCACTCTACGGACAGCGGCCCATCGTATCCCATCGCGTTTAGCTCGCGGATGATCTCCTCAAACTCCACATCCCCGTGTCCTAACGAGCGGAAGTTCCAACCACGACGGCTATCGCCAAAGGAGAGATGGGAGCCGAGTAGCCCCGCTTTCCCGTCGAGGCTCATCGCGACGTCTTTCATGTGAACGTGGTAGATGTGCTCCGCGAAGTCACGCAGGAAGACATGTGGCGTGATCCCCTGCCACAAGAGATGGCTTGGATCGAAATTAAGGCCTAGTGCAGGACGGTGATCGAACGCCTCAAGAAGCCTCTGTGTGGTGTAGTAATCGAATGCGATCTCTGTAGGGTGAACCTCCAAGGCAAAGCGTACCCCGTTCCGGTCGAATTCGTCTAAGATTGGCGTCCATAGCTTCACGATCTGTGTGAATGCATCGTCGATCATCTCTTTCGTTGTCTGTGGGAAGGAGTAAAAGTACTTCCATATCGGGGACCCCATGAAGCCCGTGACTACCGAGCAACCCATCCGTGCGGCGACCCTTGGGGTAAGCATCATCTGGTTTATTGCCCACTCACGGATCTCCTTTGGCTTTCCGGCCAGGTTCTTGGGTGCGAAGTTGTCCAGTCGCGGATCGTAAAGGGCCCCAACGCACTGGCCAGCAAGATGTGCCCCAATGGCCCAACACTGAAGGCCATTTTCCTTCAATATCTTCTTCCTGTTTTCAATGTACGCATCGTCCGTTGCAGCCTGGTTCACATCCATATGGTCGCCCCAACAGGCTATCTCCAGGCCATCATAGCCCATCTCTCCTGCTTTCTTGCAGATCTCTTCAAATCGCAGATCCGCCCACTGTCCCGTGAATAGGGTTATTGGTCTTGGCATCTCTAGTCCTCCCTTTCAAGTGCATGTCTCTACCGGCGTAGTCACTTAGTCTCCGATTGTAGCATTGCACACGAATCTCTAACCTTCAATTCGCAGTTCAGTTGCACAACCCTAGACTCCGACGTCTTCTCCTGTATGCGCGCGACAAGGAGATCGCACGCTTTGTATCCCATCTCATAGCTTTGCTGCGCCACAGAGGTGATACTCGGATTGAAGCTTGCCGCCCATTCCGGGTCATCGAAGCCGACGACAGAAAGGTCCCTCGGGCAAGAGACGTTGTGCTTCTTCAGGTAGCGGAGGACACCGAGCGTCATCAGGTTGTTGGTGGCAAAAAGAGCTGTCACCTGCGGAGGACCCTCGACCAGATAACGGGCCGCCGCCTCCGCTCCCTCGATCTCCAGCCCCGCCTGCTGCACCAGTTCAGTCATTGCCGAAAGCCCCTGTTCCTTGAGCGCCCTTTGCCACCCCGCTTTTCGATCGTCGAAGCTTCTGATTCCCTCAAGCTCCATGATCAACCCAATTCGTTTGTGTCCCAGGCCTAATAAGTACTTTGTCGCCTGATATGCACCGTCAACGTTATCCGAGTAGACTTGGTCAACAGATAACGTCTCCATCGGACGGTCAATTACAACTAGTGGAATGTCCTTCTTAGTGAGTGCCCGTAGTGATCCTTCCGCTGCCATCGACGGAGCGATGATGAATCCGTCCACCCTACGATCGATCATCAGCGAAACGTAGAAACTCTCCGTCTGAGGGTCCTCATCCGTGTTGCACAGAATCAGGCTGTAGCCGTGTTCCTTAGCGGAGTCCTCTGCCCCGCGCACTACCTCCGGGAAGAACGGGTTGACGATATCTGAGACGAGGACGGCAATCGTCTGTGTCCTCCCTCGCCGCAAGCTCTGAGCCAGTTGATGTGGCCGGTAGTCCAGTTCCTCAATGGCCTGATTGACCCTCTTCGCCAGCTCGTCGCTGACAAAGCGAGTCTTGTTAATCACATGCGAGACAGTGGTGATCGACACCCCTGCTCGCTCTGCCACTTCCTTCATCGTGATCATTCTGTTACTGTGCGCTCTCTGATGCCGTCGAACCAGCATACCCAGCCACTCTCCTCTTGTCTTGCTTCTTGTTGCCTAGCTCCCGTTTGCTGTCAACTAGAACAGGCGTCGTCCTTTGCGCTGAATGAGGACCGCGCCAATGATAACGATCCCCTTGACAGTCCCTTGCAGGTAAGGAGAGACGCCAAGCATGTTAAGCATGTTGTTTACAATCCCGAGGATCAGTGCTCCAATCATAGTTCCAATGATAGAGCCACTTCCCCCGGACAGGCTTGTTCCTCCGAT
>CAYQFN010000102.1:0-6338 GCA_964416685.1 uncultured Thermotogae bacterium
GCTTAGTGCCACCCAAGAAGAGCACGGGACGTTCAGTCGTATCGTCGAGTCGTCGCTGCCCGTAACGCCGGCACGAGGAGCTGACAGACCGGAAGCCCGGCCATCTCTGCCAGTCGATCGGCGGGCTGATGGGAACCGAATACTTCTACTTCATCACCGATCGCTGCATCAGGGATATGCGACACATCGATTATTGTGTGATCCAAACAGACCCTTCCTAAGATTTGAGCATACCCGCCATTCAGCCACACGTCTCCGCAATTGGAGAGGGCCGGCGGAAGTCCAGATCCATAGCCAATCGAGATGACCGCCACCCGCTGCGCTCTGGCTGCCCGATAGGTGCAATCGTACCCGATGCAGTCCCCGCGGGAGAGGTCCTTCAGGGAGATGACGCATGCAGTAAGTGTCGCCACCGGCCGTATCACGTGTGTCCACGGTCGCTTCACTTCGGGGTATCCGTAGAACAAGGTCCCAATCCGTACCATGTTGAATGGTGCCGAGATCACCCGATCCGGGAACTGAATCACCGCAGCTGAGTTCCCGATGTGGCGCAAGGCAGGGAGCATGCCAGCATCGTCGAGTGAAGCGAGAAGCGACTCAAACCGCTTGATCTGCAGTAGGCTGTGGGCCCTTGCCGCGGGGGCCTCCGTCTCAGCCGAAGAGAGATGGCTAAAGACTCCTTCGACGGTGATGCTATCGAGGCCCTTGATCTGTGCGAAGAGATCCAGGGCACGCTCCAGGCGCACCCCGAACCGGCCCATTCCTGTATCGACGTTCACCTGCACTCTCACTCTCTTGTTCATCCCTCGCGCAACTCGCGAGATGAGGCGTGCGGACTCAAGATCATTGATGGACGGGGTTAAGTCGAGATCCAGGGCGGTGTGAATCTCCGTTGGAAGGAGAGGGCCAAGTAGCAAGATCGGGAGATTCACCCCGGCTGCGCGAATCTTGCCTCCCTCCTCAACAGTGTCCGCACCCAGGTAATCGATCCCCGCTTCTTGCGCAGTACGAGAGACCGCTTCGATCCCATGCCCGTAAGCATCGGACTTGACGGCGAAGAGGACCTTTGTCGATTGCGGCAGGCGCCGACGGACATTCTCTATGTTCTCCGCCAATGCGGAGAGATCGATTCTCGCTATCGTATTGAACACATGCCCTCCTGCCCCTCAGCCGTGGCAAGGCCTGCCAGGATGCATACTTCCATCTGCAATGGGGATGGAAGCGTCGCCGATACCGTGCTGAGGCCTTTGTGGTATCTTGTATTGAGCGGCGTTCCTTGTCAATGTCACTTTCAATACTTATGCTTATGCGAGAAATACTTGCCTGGTGGAGACGCGTTGTGCGATTCGATCGGTTGCTAAGGAGGAAGCGTGGGTAAGAGAGGAGCGCTTGTCTGTGGAATCATCTTGATGGCTGCGGTGGTGGTCGGTTTCGGCTATGCACGCAGTGACTTTATGTTCTTGGGTGAGATAGAGCCAGGGATGACGGGTATTGGAAAGACGATCGTCGCTGGCGATGTGATCAGCGAGTTCAACGTCTCCGTAATCGGCATCATCGATGACCCGGGTGATTCATCGGATTTCATTGTCGTGCGCGTGAGCGGCGAGGCGATCGGCAGATCGGGGGGAATTGCTCAGGGGATGAGCGGAAGCCCGATCTACATCGATGGAAAGCTGATCGGCGCTCTCAGCCGCGCCGCCGCTTGGTCGAAGGAGCTGACGCCGATCGGGTTGGTCACGCCGATCGAACAGATGCTTCGAATCATTGACTCCATGCACGGTGCACCCGTCTCTTCTCGGCCCAACGCAGACGCCATCCTCGCGGGAGTGATCCTGAGCGAGAGGACAATGCCTCCGAGTAACGAAGAGCTGCTCAGCGCGCCAGACACGATCTTCGCCTACCCCGTCTCCTCACCGCTACTCGTGAGCGGTCTATCGGCAAGATCACTGACCACGCTGATGGACGGATACGCCGCCCCACAGCCGACGGGGCTTGTTGCTGACTTCCTCCCAATCACCGTTGCCCCACGCATGTCGGGCCTGTCCTCATTCGGCCTGCGCCTCAACCCGCTCTCGGGAGGGACAAGGGATGGAGCCGCTACAGCTCTCGATCTTGAGCCCGGCAGCGGGATCGCCGTCGCTCTGGCAAGCGGCGATGTGACGATCGGAGCGCTGGGAACGGTGACCTATCGCGACAATGACCTCGTGATCGGCTTCGGCCACCCGTTCCTGTCAAACGGGGAGGCCGACTTTCCCCTGACGAGCGTCCACATCTACGATACGATGAAGGCCTACGACGCCTCGTTCAAGCTGGGAACGATCGGAAAGACGCTGGGGACGATCCTTGAGGACCGAGCGTGCGGAATCGGGGGCCAAATGGGCCGCCAGGCGAGTACGATTGATCTTGCGATCGGCGTCATCGATCTGGACACCCGGGTGACGAAGAACTTCCAGATCCAACTCGTCGATGAGGCGCGGATCATGCCCGACCTCATCCTCGCTACTGGCCTGAACGCGATCGACGAAACCCTTGATCGGATCGGCCAGGGGACAGTGGAGGTGAATTACCAGATCATCGGGGATGGAATGTCGGCACCGCTCGAACGGCGCGATCTCTTCCTCAGCACGCAGGACATCGCCGTCTATCCACCTTGGCAGCTGGCCGACATCGTCAACTTCCTGCAGTACAACGACTTCAACGACCCGCAGATAGCGCGAATAACGGCGACAATGCAGATCACCCATGCCATCAAGGCGATGCACATCAATCACCTTGAACTGGACAAGGATTCATACACACCCGGCGACATGATCCATTACACAGTCGATCTCCAGGCCTATCAGGGAGACACAAAGACAGTCGAGGGCGAGATCGCCATCCCAGATTGGCTATTCACCGATGACATCACCGTGCGCGCCTACAGCGGACCCCGGCACCTCGAAGAAGGGGAGACCCCAGTGGAGTTCCAGTCGCTCGACGATGTCATCCAAGCGATCGAGGACCTGCCGACCTACGACACCCTCACCGTGGAGCTATTCGCTTGGGATTACGCCTCTCCAAACGGGATGCAGGGAGTTGATAAGGTGAGGACTGATGTCGCCGGCTACTTCCTGTATGACACACGCGAGGTGACCGTCCCGATGAGCCTGGCCAAGGACTCTGAGCAGTAACGTGTTCAACCTGCAACAGATCGCAGCGATCGTCGATGGCAAGATCCTCCGGAAGAGTGAGGCTAGAGTGGCGCGTGTCGTCCACGACTCGCGCCTTGTCATGCCGGGGGATCTATTCATCGCCCTTAAGGGAGAACGTACTGATGGGCACAGCTTTCTCGCGCAGGCATTCTCAAAGGGAGCGTGCGGAGCGATCATCTCTGATGAAAAGACAATCCCTGGGAATGCCTGCAACATCATTCTGGTTGATGATGTTATCATCGCGCTACATGCGCTTGCCACAGCATGGCGCAACGAGCTCCATGCAACCTTTGTCGGGGTCACTGGCACCTGCGGAAAGACGACTACCAGATCGCTCCTTTATCACCTGCTTAAAGGCAGTACGAGCGTCTACTCAGCACAGGGGAACTATAACACCGAGATCGGGCTTCCGCTGGCAGTTCTAGGAATGCCGCGAAACGCCGAGGTGGGCTTGTTCGAGCTCGGCGCGAGCGGACCGGGGGAGATCGCGCCCCTTGCCCGCCTCCTCTCACCGAGGATCGGGCTGATCACCCTCGCCGGCCGTGGACACCTGACCGGATTTGGAAGCGTGGGGGCGGTGGCGCAGGAAAAGTGGGACCTAGTACGATCTCTCCCCGCAAACGGCAGAGCCTTCGTGAACGCAGATTCTCCTCCACTTGCGGCGTTGGCAGATGCCTACACGGGCGCAATGACCACAGTTGGTATTGACAATGGCGATCTGCGAGGAATGGTCACCTTCACAGACAAGGGATTGGTGGTCGATACGCAGTCGCCACAATTGCACCTGGAGACACGCCTCCTCGGAGCGCACAACGCGACGAACATCCTCCTCGCCGTGACCGCGGCGGTAGAGCTTGGGTTGTCACCAAGCAAGATCGAGGAACGGATAAAGACATTCTCCCCTTTCCCGCATCGATTGAACCTCATCCCCGCACCGTTTGGCTACATCCTTGACGATTCGTACAACGCCAATCCCGAATCAACGAGCGCTGCATTGATGGCCCTTGCGAACCTTGAAGTACCCGTAGAACAGCGTGCATTTGTCTTCGGCGACATGCTCGACCTGGGGCAGGATTCGCCGCGCTACCATGATGAGGTGATCAAGCTCGCGCTGGAACTCGGCATCGCGCCGATATTCCCCGTTGGAGAGCGAGCCAGCCAAGCGGCAAGGAGAGCCTCCTGCCAACGCTCGCTCATCTTCTGCGAGAGAGAGGAACTAGCAAGATGCATCCGCGCGCATCTTCCAGATACAAAGACCGCCCTTCTCGTGAAAGGATCACTCGCCGTAGGGCTGACAGAAGTCGTTGGTAGGCTGGGGTCACACCTTTATTCTTGAATTTGCGGACCAGATAGACGATATATCAGAAGGTGTATCTTTCAATTCAAGAATGAAGGTCTCACCTCACAAAGAGCGGCACTGTCTTGAACTTGTCCACGTCAACAAGGCCACGATCAGTCAACTTGAGTGAGGGGATCACGGGCAGGGCAAGGAAAGAGAGGGCCATGAACGGAGACGGCAAGGAGCAGCCCAATTCAGCGGCTGTATGTTTGAGCTCGCTTCCCTTCTTTGCCACCTCGGTAAGGCCCAAATCGGACATCAATCCAGCAATCGGAAGGGGCAGGCGTGCAAGGATCTGCCCGTCGCGGACGACGACCTCCCCTCCATCCATCTCGATAATCGCTCTCACCGCTGCCGCCATGTCTGAGTCGTTCGTCCCTACAACGATGATGTTATGCGAGTCGTGCGCCACGCTCGATGCTAGCGCTCCATGCCTCAGCGAAAAGCCGTGCACGAGGCCGAGGCCGATGTTCCCCGTCGCGTGATGTCTTTCGACAACGGCCAGTTTGAGGATGTCACGCTCAGTGTCGCAAATGACCTGTCCATCTTGAGTGCGCGGCTTAACATGGATCTCCTTAGTGATCACCTGATCGGATGCGACATCGATCACTCGCGCCTCTCCGCTGTGCGCGCTGATGGCAAGAGAGAGCGGCTCGGCGCTGACGTTGACACTTCCGCGCATTTTCTCGTCATCGTATGAGGGAAGCTCCACAATGGTCTTCCCTTTTTCAGCCACACGCTTGCCACGTGCGAACACCTTCTCAACGCGCATCGATTCGAGATCGGACAACACCACAAGGTCCGCTCGATAGCCGGGAGCGATCGCGCCAACATCGGCCAGTCCGTATGCTCTGGCAGTGTGGATGGTGGCAGAAGGGATCGCCAGCTCCGGGGGAACGCCGCGACCGATCGCCTTTGCGATGATCCCGTCGATGTGCCCCTCCTGCGTAAGCGTTTCCGGATGGCAATCGTCGGTGCAGAAGTGGACGAACGGCGCCGTGGTCGGCGTGAGCAGAGGGATTAGCGCGTCGAGGTTTCTCGCCGTCGTCCCCTCACGAATGAGAATGTGCATCCCCGCGCGGAGCTTCTCCTGTGCCTCAGCAAGCGTAGTGCACTCGTGATCTGTCCCTGGCCCAGAAATGATGTACGCCCACAAATCGGACCCAGATAGACCGGGCGCATGCCCGTCGATCGGGCGACCACGTGCAGCACGAAGCTTAGAGTGCATCTCAGGATCAAGGTTGATCACCCCGGGGTAGTTCATCACCTCTCCCAGACCGAGCACACGCTGCCAAGAGAGGATCTCTTCGATATCCTGTGGCGTTATGGTTGCTCCTGATGTCTCAAGCTGTGTCGCTGGAACACAGGATGGGGCCATGATCTGCACCTCAAGCGGCAGGTCCTTTGTCGCCTCCAACATGTAGCGGATCCCGGGAAGGCCAAGCACGTTTGCGATCTCATGTGGGTCAGCGATCACGGTCGTCGTCCCGTGCGGAAGGACAGCGCGTGCAAATTCCACCGGCGAAAGCTGCGTGCTCTCGATGTGCATGTGCGCATCGATCAACCCAGGAATCAGCCACGCTCCGGAAAGGTCGATCGTCTCCTTGGCGGCAGTGGCACCAAATCCGGTGATCACGCCACTGCAGATAGCGACATCGCCTTCAAAGAAGACTCCGGCAAAGACATCAAGAATGCGCGCCTTTCGCAACAGCAGATCCGCCGGTTCGACTCCGTGAGCAACATCTACATTTCGATTACCGTTCGTCATAAGAGGAAAGCTTACCACGAACACGCCACCCAGCCAAGCA
>CAYQFN010000103.1:0-6311 GCA_964416685.1 uncultured Thermotogae bacterium
TGAGGTTGAACGGCGCGCACTTCTGACGTATAGTCACCACAAGCGACATGTGTCGCGAGCTATTAGGGGAGCTCGATTTACGGGCTGAGAGGAGGCTCGACCTCAAAGGGGATTAACCTCAGGGAGGTGTGACCTCGACCCTTGGAACCTGATCTGGGTAATGCCAGCGCAGGGAGATTGCATCCCGCGTGGCCCAGCAAGTTTATGGGTCGTTATCATGCGTGAGACAGATGTGCTGCGATTGATCAATTCGCGTGTCACCGCTGCCGGGGACGATGCCGCAATCGTTCCTTTCCGCGGGACCAACCTTCTTCTAACAACAGATATGCTCCATCGGGAGAGCGACTTTCCCACGGGGACAACACCGCGCACGATCGGCTGGCGCAGCGTAGCGGTTTCACTCTCCGATCTTGCCGCGATGGGGGCACAGCCACTCGGTGTACTTCTGGCTCTCGCCGATGAGAGTCTCGACGAGAAGCTAGTCAGCGGGATTCTTGACGGGGCACTCGCCTGCTGTAAAGAGTGCGCTACGCATCTCGTCGGAGGTGACATCGATCGCCAGCGTGAGCTGACGCTGGTCAGCACCGGCGTCGGCGAGGCGAGAAGTCCTGTGCGCAGGGATGGGGCGAGGATTGGCGATCTGATCTGTGTCACCGGTGAACTGGGACGCACAGCGGCTGGGATGAATCTCTTCTCCGCTGGAGAAATGGAGGCAGCTAACGAGTTATTCTGCTTTCCACCGCGCATCAGTTGGGGGATGAAGCTTGCGTATCTCGCGACGAGCATGATCGACATCTCGGACGGCCTGGCGCATTCCCTGCATCTCCTCGCAGCGCAGGGCGGGGTCGGATTCCAAGTCGAATGGGAGCGCCTGCCGATCCATCACGTGCTCTTAGAACAAACCTCTGCAGATAAGCTACGCGATGCTGTTCTCTTCACCGGCGAGGACTACGAACTCCTGTTCACGGTACCCGCGGGGCTTATCGCGCAGATCGATCCCCGTGTGCGGTTTACGATGATCGGACACGTCACAGGACACGGCTTTCTTCTCGATAACGAACAGCTCCCCGATCATGGCTACGAACACTAAGAGGAGATGGTTTGGATGAAAAAGGTAATCACGTTAATGCTGCTTCTCATGATCTGCATTGCGCCGCTACTTGTGGCACGCGAAAAGATCGTTGTTTACACCTATGATTCTTTCGTCTCGTGGGGGCCGGCTGCTGCACTCAAGGAGGCGTTCTCTGCAAAATACGATTGCGACGTGGAGTACGTTACCGCAGGAGGAGGGAAAGCGACACTGTCCCGCCTGATCGCCGAACGCAACGCCGGTACGAACAATGCTGACCTGTTCATGGCAGAGGTAAACGACGTACCGCGGATCGCAAACTATGACCTGTTTCTCCCCGTGACGTCGGAGGATATACCCAATCTGGCGAGCGTGCCGGCCAACCTGCTCGCCACCGGACTGAACGGCTTTGTGCCCTACGAGTACGGCTACATCACGCTTACCTACGACACGCAAGCGTTTTCCACCCAGTCGCCACCAGCGACCCTTGAAGACCTTGCTAACCCGGCTTATGCGAGGCAACTGATCTGTGAGGACCCACGCACGTCTTCAACGGGATTCTCTTTTCTGTTGTGGACGATCGCCCACTTCGGCGAGGATGGGTATCTCGACTTCTGGCGCTCGATCCACGATTCGCTACTTACCGTCACCCAGGGCTGGGGCGAGGCATGGAGCCTGCTCACGCACGGTGAGGCACCACTCATGGTCAGCTTCTCCACCGACACTGCTTACGCTGCCATGTCCGGTGATCCGCTGCGCTACCGGGCGTATGCTCCAGGAGGAGAAGGGTATCGCACCGTGTATGGAATTGGGGTTGTGAAGGGATCGCGCCACGAGAAGCTGGCAAAGGAGTTCATTGATCTCCTTCTATCGAAAAGAATGCAGGAGCTGCTCCCAACGATGGAGATCATGTTGCCGGCAAATAGCAGCGCTGAGATTCCGACCGCGTTCCAGAAGTACGCGATCGTTCCACAAAGACCGCTCTCGATTCCGCTCGACGTCGTGGGGGAGAAGATGGACCAATGGCTGCACGACTGGGAGACGGTGATTACACGACCGTGAGGCGTAGCGGATACCTACTTCTGTTAGCATTGTTCGGGTTGCTGGCATTGATCTTCTACTATCCACTCGCGCTGGTGCTGGCTACCGCGTTCAAAGGGCCCGACGGATGGAGCCTCGCTGCCATCAAGAGCGTAATCACCGATCCCTACTACGTGCATCTGCTCTCATTCACCGTTAAGCAGGCTGCCTACAGCACGTTGCTTAGCCTGGGCATCGGCCTCATCGGAGCCTACATCCTCGCACGTTATGACTTTCCCGGCAAACGAATGATCCGGTCCCTTACCGTGATCCCCTTCGTCCTCCCGGCGATCGTGGTCGCGTTGGGATTCATTCTCTTCTTCGGCAACAACGGCTATCTCAACCGGGCGTTGATGTCCATATTCCATCTCTCGCAGCCGCCGTTTCGCATCCTCTATTCGCTTACGGGGATTGTGCTCGCGCACGCGTTCTACAACGCCCCCATTGTCATGCGCGTAGTCGGCGCGTCCTGGGAGGGGTTCGACCCATCGATCGACGAGGCAGCGGTATCACTCGGCTCTGGGAGGTTGCGCCGATTCATCGAGATCACCCTCCCGCGCCTGATGCCAGCGATAGTATCGAGCTCAGCGCTCGTATTCGTATTCGCCTTCCTCTCCTTCCCGATCGTCCTTACCCTGGGCGGAGCGCGCTACGCGACGATCGAAGTGGGGATCTACACCTTGGTGAGGACCCTCCTCGACTACCAGCACGGGGCGGCATTGATCTTGGTAGAGATGGTAATTTCACTCTCCTTCACTTACCTCTACCTGCGCGTTGAGGGTCACTTGGCGCTTCCTACACAGGGATCGAGGCGACTCTCGCCACACCGGTTCCTCGCACCACCGCTTAGTATAGGGAAGGCGCTGATCAGCCTCTATGCCATCGCGGCGGGCACCTTCTTCCTCGGGCCGATCGTATCGATCATCGTTGACTCCTTTCATAGCAGCGGATGCTGGAACATCGCGAACTATGCGCAGCTCCTATCGCAGCGCTACAGTCCATTTCTCGGCACCTCACCGCTCGCTACGGTGCGCACTAGCCTGATCATCGCATCTTTAGCGACGATGATCAGCCTGCTCGTGGGTACGACGATCACCTTCTTCGTTGTACGGGCAAGGATTGTTGGCAGATGGGTCATTGAGGCAGTGCTGATGGCTCCGCTTGCCGTCTCCTCCGTGGCGATCGGGTTCGCCCTGTTGCGCGGGCTGTCCGGTCCGCCGCTGCGTCTCGGAGGAACTCTTATTGCGATCGTCATTGCACACTCTGTTCTCATTTACCCATTCGTCGTTCGCGTTCTGCGTCCGATTCTGGAGGGGCTAGATCCACAATTGGTGGAAGCAGCCCGGTCCCTTGGATCATCACGCGGACGCGCGTTCCTCGACATTGAGCTTCCTCTCCTCAGGCGGGGCTTGTTAGTGGCAGCAGTCTTCGCCTTTGCCCTCAGCATGGGCGAGATGTCAGCGACGATCATCCTCATGCGCCCAGGTCTATCGACGATCCCGATAGCGGTGTATGGCCTCCTTTCGGCGCGACAGTTCGGCCCGGCGAGCGCGATGGCTGTTGTGCTGATGGCAGTTACAGGCGCCTCATTCATAGTTATCGATCGCCTTGGAGGGGGGAAGATCAATGCCTGAGCTGGTGCTGAAGGATCTCAGCAAGTCGTTCGGTGATATTCACGCGGTCGACGGCATTGGCTTGACGCTCGGGGGTGGAGAGCTGCTCGCCCTCCTCGGCCCGTCCGGGTGCGGAAAGACCACCACCCTGCGCCTCATTGCCGGGTTCGAGCGCCCTGATGGTGGAACGATCGTTCTGCGCGAGCGCAACCTTCTTCCCCTTCCGCCGGAGAAGCGCAAGATCGGATTCGTCTTTCAGAATTACGCCCTATTCCCCCACATGACGGTCGTCCAGAACATCACCTACGGGATTCGCTTTGCGCCGCGCCATGCGGAGCGTGTGCGTGAACTGGTGAATCTTGTCGATCTCACGGGGTTGGAGCGCCGCTATCCGCGCGAACTCTCCTCTGGACAGTGCCAGAGGGTCGCACTGGCGCGTGCCCTCGCTCCACAGCCCCGTCTGCTTCTCCTCGACGAGCCATTATCTGCGCTTGACGCTAAGTTGAGGGAGTCACTGCGACGCGAGATCCGGCGCATTCAGCAGGAAGTGAAGCTTGCGACAATCTACGTCACCCACGACCAGGACGAAGCGATGGCCATCTCCGATCGCATGGCGGTAATGCACGCTGGTAGGATCGAGCAGGTCGGGACTCCGCCGGAAATCTACTCCCACCCGAGAAGCGCCTTTGTCGCCTCGTTCATCGGACGTGCAAACATGATCGCGGGCACAGTTACATCCGCAGCCAACGGGATCGTGGACGTGAGCGCGAACGCGGTGTCACTGCGCGGCAATGGAACAAGCGGCCAGTTGAACGTTGGTCAGAAGGCACTCCTCTTCTGCAAGGAGGAAGATATGCGTCTTGGCAAGGATGCTGTGAACTGCGTCTCCGGCAAGCTCATACTGAGCGAGTATCACGGGGATACGATCATCATTCACATGGAAAGCCCAATCGGCCCACTGCGAGTTCGCATTCCTGCAACGGAAGCAATAGACGTATCAGTTGGAATGCAGATTCCCGTACGTTTTCCTCCAGAAAGCTGCCTTGTCTTTCCGCAGGGGAGTTAGTCTCTCGATTCCCGCCCAATCAGGCGACGGCTGGTGGCGCGCACGCGATCAAGAATCTCCCTTTCATCGATCTTCGCGGAGGCCAAAAGCTGGGCGATCTTCTCATCCTCGCGCAATAGATCGATGAGCGATCTTCCCTGAGCAAATGCATCCGTCGATGCCGTCTTAATCGCTTCGTGTGCCTCGTTTCGCGGCATCCCTTGTTCGACAAGCGCGATCAGAATTGCCTGCGAGTAGATCGCCCCGTGTGTTAGTTCGAGGTTGCGGGCGATCACATCCTCATGCACGACGAGACCTGTAATGATTCCCCTTATCTTCACGAGCATGTAGTGCAGCAGGGTGAACGAATCGGGGATGATCACGCGCTCAACGGATGAGTGAGACATGTCTCGCTCGTGCCACAGGGCGATGTTCTCCAGCGCTGCCTGCAGGTTAGCGCGCAGAACTCGTGCTAGGCCGCAGATTCGTTCCGAGGTAATCGGATTGCGCTTATGCGGCATCGAAGACGATCCCTCAGGGGTCGGCTCCTCCACCTCGCCCACCTCAGTGCGCGAGAGGTGGCGGATCTCAAGCGCGATCTTCTCAAGCGTTCCCCCGGTGATAGCCATCGCAGCGAGAACCTCAGCGTGACGATCGCGCTGCAAAACTTGATTTGCCACGTGCGCCGGGCGCAGCCCAAGCTTGGCGCAGGCAATCTCCTCCACCTGCGGTGAGACCTGCGTGTACGTCCCCACAGGACCGGAGAGCTTGCCCACGCTGATTGTCTCTCTTGCCTGTTGAAGTCTCTCGATGTCGCGATCGATTTCAGTCTTCCAAAGCAAGAACTTTAACCCGAGCGTCGTCGGCTCGGCGTGCATCCCGTGTGTGCGCCCGACAACGATAAGATCCTGATACTCGTGAGCCTTGCGCAACAGCTCCGTTCGTAGGGCGCTCGCTTCGTCCAAGATCAAATCGAGGCCAGCACGCATCTGCAACGACAGAGCTGTATCCTTGACATCAGATGACGTGAGGCCACGGTGGATGAACCGTCCAACATTGCCCGCTTGCTGCTCGAGCGATCTGATGAACGCCAGCAGATCGTGGTGGATCTCGCCTTCGATCGCAGCGATTCGATCGACATCAACATGCACCTTATCGTGCACATTCGCGTACGTCCCGTGTGGAACTTCCCCGAGTTCCTCCATAGCGGAAAGCGCGGCCAGTTCCACCTCGAGCCAGTGCTCGTACTGTGACTCAAGCGTCCACAGCTCCTTCATCGGTGACAGACTATATCGATCGATCATGTACTCCTACCCTTTGCTCTTTAAGAATGGCCAACCTCTTGGATAAACTCGTCCGCCCACTCGACAACTTGACCTGCCCGTTCTTTTCCAATCGTTCCTGGCGCATCGTAGTCTCCTATCGTTCGCAAATCGAAAGCAGTACCTATGCAGGTGACGCGGAACAAGTCCTTTATTAGCAAGTTGCTGGCCAAAGGCAGCAA